>JADJGC010000007.1 GCA_016708315.1 bacterium | reverse complement strand
CGCGGATTCAATTGGAGTGTCAGACAGGAATGTCTGACCTACCGGGGTTATAGCTGATTTGCCGGCGGGCTTAATCTGCTTGCTTAATCAGCGGTCGATCTGGGCTGATGGTCTCAACTACATCAGGGGCAGCTGGAACAGGGTGCCGGGCCTCCTGAGAAGATGTAAGCGATCAAGAGGACGGCGTCAGAGATCGAGATGCCGCCGCTGCAGTCGCCATCGCCCTGCTCTTCAAGAGCTGGGGCGGGTCCACCAGAGAAGATGTAAGCGATCAAGTAGACAGCATCGGAAATCGTCACGCTGCCGTTGCCATCGGCATCGCCGCAGACATAGCTGACAACTTGAACGGACTGGTTTGCTGTCGCTGAGCCATCGTTGACAGAAACATCGAAGGTGATATTGAAGACCGATGCCGGAGTCGTGCCGGAAACGGTATCATTGGTTTCGGTCAACCAGACGGGAAGATTCAGATATGTAATGGTATGGACGATGTCATCGGGGTCGGTGAATGTCGGTGTGTACGTGAACACCGAACCAGCGCGAACAAGGAATGAGTCAGGCGATGTGATGGTCGGCGCGATGTTGACATCCTGGACCACGAAGGAATATGCCCAGTCTGCGCCGATAATCGGGTCGGTCGCCATCTTGCCGGAATCATCAGCGGCGCTGAGGAAATAGCGAACGGTGCTTCCTGAGACTTGAGCTGGAATCGCACCGGCAAAGGAATCGGGGTGAGCGGTTGCAAAGAGCTGTGATGATAAGAACGGTCCGTTGTTGACGCTGTAGTAAATTTTCAACGAATCGGAAATGAGGTCGCCATCGGAATGGGCATAGATGAATGCCGTGATCGGATACGGGTCCTGAGTTCCGGCTGAATCGGGCAACGGCAGATGGCTGATGTAGACGGCACGGCGGTCATGAATTCCGCGAGCGCGGCAATGGATAGCGTCATCGGAGAGCCAAGAACCGGTGAAGCCGAGGACTTCGTAGCCGGGCATAGCGTCGCGATAGACTTCGAGTGCGGAATCATCCCAAGTATTGCTGAAGGTCGGGACCAATACTTTGTTGTTGAGGATTAGCGAGTTGGTGTAAGCGGTGCCTGCTGGGCAATAGACCTTGACGATATCGTATGGTCTTCCCCACGGCCCGATCATAGCCTCCAACTGGGCGATGCGGGCATTGTGAGTGGCATAGCCGGGATCACTGACGGGGACAGTCTCGACTAAGATCTTATTAGGACCGAGGAATTTCGCAAAGCAATCGATGTGGTGAATTCCCGAGGGATCGACGTATTCGAGCACGGTATAGGCGTTGCCAAGATACTGCTGAAAGTAATTTTGAATCTGCAATTGAGTGAGTGAAGGATTCTCATCATAAACGAGACGTTCGGACATTGATCTGCCATTGCCATTGGTCATGTGATTTCCGCCGGTATGAATGACCGGCAAGGCATAGACTGGGATCGACCAAGCGGAGCCGAGAATTTGCGGCACGACGTCATCTTGCGGGCGCGGGCGATTATACTGGTTGTCGACAAAGCCGATATTGCCGGAAGAATCGAAGATCGTCCAGGGACCGTAATCACGGGTCCAGATGGAGTTAGTAGCGGCTGTGACGAATTCGACGTTTGCCATGTTGACGCCACCGGATAGATAGGTGGTGGTTGCCGAGCTTTGCGCCGAAGCATTTGCGACAAGGGTGACGACTTTGATATCCTGCGACATTTCTGCGATCAGTTAACTGGAAGACCAAGGGGCCAGCGAATGATGACGCGTTCGCATTGCTCCCATTCGGCGCTGGCACGCATTACTCCGGGAGGAGGAGCAGTGCGTTGATAGTTCATACCGATTTCGTGGAGACGGGTCTTTTCTTCGTCGGTAAGGCCGATCGGGAGGTAGTTGTCTTCTTCCCAAGCGTAGGTCGGCTGTGAAGAGATTGGTCTGTTATCGGTTTTGGCAGAGTCGGCGCCGGTAAGGATTGTCCAACAAAACAGCGCAACGATGAAAGCAAGCAACAATGGCAGTTTCTTCATAATTTTCCCTATAGTTGTCGCAACCCGGCAGTAAGACTGGATTGATTAGAGTATATGTTTAAACAAGATAAGGCAGATTTGAGTTGAGTCAAGCTCTATTAAGTTGATGCGATTGAGAAACAAAACGGCCTTGTGCCGCGTTGAACAAATCGACTAATTGAGTCCTGAATCTAAGGCTGAATCTATGCGAGAAGCGAATAAGAAGTGACAAAACAAGTTCCAGCAAATCAGAAATCGACCGAGTTACAACATCGGCACTTTCGATATTACGATCTGATTATGGCACTGTTCGTCACGGTGTTATTGTGCTCAAATTTAATCGGTCCGGCAAAGATTTGGACATTTGAGGGGTACTCGTTTGGAGCCGGAATACTGTTCTTCCCTATCAGTTATCTGTTTGGCGACATACTGACCGAGGTCTACGGCTATGCGCGTGCCCGCAAGGTGGTATGGGCGGGATTTGGCGCGTTGGCGTTTGCTTCGTTTATGTCTTGGGTGGTGTTGGCCTTGCCGGCTGCGGAAGGCTGGAGCGGTCAGGAAGCACTTGAGAGCGTGTTTGGGACGACACCACGGATCATTGTGGCTTCGATTTCCGCCTATTGGGTGGGCGAATTTTCCAATTCTTATGTATTGGCGAAGATGAAGTTATGGACCAAGGGGAAATTGTTGTTTTTCAGGACGATTGGCTCGACGATTGTAGGAACGGCAATCGATAGCGCGATTTTCTATCCGGTGGCGTTTTGGGGTGTTTGGACGAATGACCAAGTGATTAGCGTTATGCTGGGAAACTACGCTCTCAAGGTGATTTGGGAAGCGGTAGCGACGCCGGTTACGTACAAAGTGGTCGGATTCCTGAAAAAGGTCGAGCACGTTGATTATTACGACTACAAGACCGACTTCACGCCATTTTCGCTGAAGACGAACTAAGGGAGTTGCCGCGATTTCTGGCTTGCATCCACGGCGCTGACGTATATATTGCATCCCCACGGTGGGTGTAGCTCAGTTGGTTAGAGCATCAGATTGTGGCTCTGAGGGTCGTGGGTTCAAATCCCATCATCCACCCCATATTTTAGAGCCAAAAGGGCAAGTGCATTGATTCTGCATTAGTGGCGAGATTGCATTGACATAATCGAAATCCCGGTTATTTTAGTTTGTTAAGACTTGCGTCGGCTCTTAATCGAGTCTCCTTCCCTACTCATCTGCAGGCAGGAGTCGAGGCGGGTTGTTTTAGCCTCATTTTGCGAGGTGTGTTTCTTTGGATCAGTCGCGTAATCCAGTAAAAGTTTTCAATATCGAGTGGTCGGCGCTCATCAGAACACTCCCCGATATCTATCTCATTGTTGATCGGTCGGGGCAGATTCTGTTCATCAACAGGGTAGCTGACGGTGTTGAGATGGATCAAGTGATTGGCCGCTCAGTCTACGAGTTTACTGCGACTGAATTTCATGTGCAGCTTTGCGAGAAGATTCACCGGGTTTATGATACCGGCTGTGAAGAGCGAACTGAGGTAAAACGGTCAGACCCGAGTTTCGCAGAACAGTGGTGGTCAGTTACCCTGTCGCCTTTGAAACAGGGAGATGAGATAGTTGCTGTGCTTTACATCTGCCGCGATGTAACTGATTTGCAGAATATGAGGCACGAACAGGAAAAGGCGATCAATACCCTTAAGCAAAAATTCTGGCGGGAGACCTCAGCGCACGACCGGGCGCGTGAGATATTGATCGAGGAAATTGATGTAAGACGGGCAGCGGAGAACTCGCTTCGAGAGAGCGAAGAACGCTATCGGGTGCTCGTTGAAAATGCGCGGAATCCGATTTATTCGATAAACAATGAAGGTTACTTCCTGTTTTTGAATCCGATTGCGGCGCGCGACTTGGGAGGCGCGCCAGAGCAGTACATTGGCAAGCACATGACCGATTTGTTTCCGCCAGAGATCGCGGCGCGGCAGTTGGCGGCAGTACAGATGGTAATTGCCAATCGACAAGGTGTGTCGCGCGAGGCTCTGACAGTTCATCAATGGAAAGCCGAAGTGGTATATAACTTCTTTACAGCCAATAATAAGTCTTGACGGAAGCTGCAATTCAGCGCTGTTGGAATCTACTGATATTGATGATCGCGTGAGGGCGACGAATCAACTTCAGCGCGAGCGGAACTTCTCCAATTCGATTCTACAAACAGCAAATACGCTAATCATTTGTCTTGATTCGCAGGCACGGATTACGGTTTTCAATGCAGAGTGTGAGAAGGTAACCGGCTACAAGTTTGACGAGGTTGTTGGCAAGTCGTGGCCTGAGGTTTTTCTGCCTGAGGAGTTTCGGCATGCAGGGCTAATGGAGTTTGGCGACTGGGTCAGGAAGCATCCACACGACCGATACGAAGGACCGATAATCACCAAGTCGGGCGAGACGCGGATCATACACTGGTCAAATTCTTCATTTGTGTTTGAAGATACCGGCGAGCTGATGGCGATTGCCATGGGAACAGATATCACCGAGTTAAAGCGTACAGAAGAACGACTGCGCGAGAGCGAGATGCGCATGAGCTTGGCGCTGAAAGGCACCGGCGCGGGGCTATGGGACTGGGACATGATAAATGACCGGGTCTATTATGCACCCGAATGGAAATCGATGCTTGGTTACGCAGAGGACGAGGTGGAAAACACGTTCATGGCTTGGAAGCGGTTGTGGCATCCAGATGATGTGGACAAGATCGAAAAAGCGATGGCAGAACATCTTGCAGGAAAAACCGAGCAGTATTCGATTGAGCATCGCTTGCGTCACAAAGACGGTAGTTGGCGACGGATCATGACGAGGGGCGGAATATTCAAGGACGCGACCGGTAAGTCCTGCCGCTGGGTTGGCTGCAATGTTGATATTACGCAACTGCGGCAGATCGAGGAGTCGTTAGCGAGGAAAAACGAAGAGTTGGATCGATACTTTGCTTCGAGTATGGACTTGCTGTGCATTGCAACGACGCAGGGGGAGTTTGTCAGACTTAACCCTGAATGGGAACGGGTACTGGGGTATTCGATAACGGACCTCGAAGGCAAATCATTTTTGGACCTGATTCACCCTGACGATTTGGAGAGAACGCTCGAAGTAATGTCACGACTCGCGGCACAACAGGAGGTCTTGAGTTTTGAGAACCGCTATCGCTGCAAGGACGGATCGTATCGGTGGGTCGAGTGGAGATCTAAGCCGGAAGGTAAGAGAATTTATGCGGTTGCACGTGATATCACGGAGCGGAATCGAATGCGCGATTCATTGGCGGAGAGTCAGGCACGTAATGCGGCGATTCTCAAGGGAATGCCCGACTTGATCTTTGTCATTGGTCGAGATGGTTATTACCGGGAGTTTACCGGCGGTTACGCAGATGAACTTCTGGTACCGCCGGATAGAGTGGTTGGTTCACACCTAAGAGACGCCATACCAGAGCAACTTGCGACTACGCTCATGGCGATGTTGCAGAGGGTAGTTGACAGCGGCAAGAGCGAGAGGGTTGAGTACACGCTTGACCTGCAGGGTGTACTGACTGATTTCGAAGCCCGTTACGTGCGGTGCGGCGACGACGAGTGTCTGGTGATTGTCCGCAATGTCACCGAGAGAAAGAAGCTGGAGAAAGAGATTCAGGAAGCCAACGAGAGGCTGCGATTGGAACATCTCGAGTTAAAGGACAAGAATATCGCGCTGAAGGTTATTCTCTCCCAGATTCAACAGGAAGCAAATGAGGTCAAATCGCACGTTAACAGCAACGTCGAAAAGCTGATCATTCCGGTAATCGAGAGATTTCGAAGGGGTGCGTCCGAAAAGGACCGAGTCTATGCAAATCAGCTTGAGTCATTGGTTCTGGAATTGACGTCTTCATTTGCGAGCAATCTGCATCAGAAATCGGCTAGTCTGACCCCACGCGAAATAGAGATCTGCAATATGATCAAGGGCGGGCTTCAGTCTAAAGAGATCGCCGACGAGCTGGGAGTATCGCTTCGGACGGTCGAGAAGTTTCGGCAGCGGATCAGGACCAAACTTGGTATCGCCAATCAGGACATAAACTTAGCTACCTTCCTAAAAGCCCTATAGTTCCAATACGTACATCCTTTACGTAGTACTTGCCTGTTTAAGTCGTAGATGGGAATGTTGACATATTGCGATCAATGCGACATTTTGTTAGCGGTGGAGATATTGCAATCGGAAAATTACGATTCCGTGTGTCTGAGAGGGAGCACAGGCTTTCGAGCCTGTCTGCCTGATGGGTAGGCCCTTCTGCATCATACTTTGCCGTTCACTTCGACAGGTAGACCGCGAAAAGGGGAACCTTGAGTTGAGGGCGAAGATGATGTGAGCGGGGGGCACAGCGGCCAGTGGAGTCCAAGCCTTCACTGGTCGCTATAAGAATCTTGATGCGGCCAAGAAAACGCCCGCTTCGGAGTTGACCTCCAAAGCGGGCGTTGATTTTAGGGGCGAATTGTGGGATTAGTTACAAGAGGCGCACGGTGCAGGACCGCCACCGAAGATGAAACTAATCAAGAGAACGGCATCAGAAATATTGACGGATAAGCTACAATCAGCATCAGCCGCCAAAAGCGGATCCGGAGCCGGGCCGCCACCAAAGACATAGTTAATCAAGAAAACAGCATCGGAAATGGTGACTTCGTCACTGCCATCGGCATCGCCGCAGACGTAAGGCGCCGCAACAACCAGGCTGAGTGCCTGATCATCGGTGCTGCCGGTAGCGTCGACGACGCGAGCCGTGAAGTTCAGGGTTGTGATCGTATTCGGCGTGCCGGAGAGCAGTCCCGCGGCAGAGAGCGTCAAACCTGATCCACTAAGATTGTTGTTGAGATCACTCCAAGTCTTGGCGCCGGTGCCATCCTGAGCTGTGAGCTGCTGGGAATAGGCTTCGTTTTGTACAGCGGTCGGCAATGACGTTGTTACGATCGCCACAGCCGGATTCAGCTGAACCGAGAACGGTTTCTCGGCAAATGCGCCGACTTGGTCGACGACACGTGCCGTGAAGTTGAGAAGCCCGCTGATGGTCGGCGTTCCAGAAAGAAGTCCCGTAGAGGAGAGCGTAAGGCCACTACCGACGAGATTTGAGTTCTTGTCGGTCCAGCCTGCCGCACCAGTTCCTCCGGTAACCAACAGCGTCTGAGAATACGGACGTCCGACTGTCCACTGTGGCAATACGGAGGTCGTGATATTGAGTGCCGGATTGACAGTGAAGCTGATGCTTTGGTTGTCAAAGGCGGAGGCTTCGTCAGTCACTTGCGCGATAAAGCTGATCGGTCCAGCGAAGATCGGAGTACCGGTGACAACACCGGCTGATGAAAGCGAAAGTCCGGTACCGCTTAAGCCGCCGTTACCGTCAGTCCAATTGAGTACGCCTACTGCGTTGATAGCTTCAAGTTGCTGAGAATATGCGGTGCCAGCCGTCCAATTCGGGAGCGATGACGACGTGATTTGCAGGGCTGTTGAAGCACATTCATACTGATTGACGGCAAACGCGTCAATGGCAGCTTCGACGACTGAGCCGCTGTTTAGATCGGCGGCATCGAAGCGCATTTTCATCTGTGCGGTCGGCGCGACGAATTGACTGGCCATGAAGGAATGTTCAACCCATCCTCCAGCGGCTTCGTTAATCGGTCCAACGGTTTCGACCAAGGTCCAGCTGCCGCCGTTGTTGTTGGAAATATAAACGGTGAAGACATCGTTGTTCGGGTCGGCGCCGAAGTTGTTCGAATACCAGCGAGCGTAGCTGATGCGAGCATCGCCGGCGGAAAGGTCGAACACCGGAGTGGTCAACGAGGTGGTGCCGCCATCGACGTCGGTGTCGCCGCTATTGCGATCGGTGACGAAGCATTGGCCAGAGCCATCATAATCGGTCGGCGGGTCACCGCGATCTCCGCCACCAAGCGGGATACCACGGTTCCAGATGCCGGCGGTTGCGGTACTGGAGACTGTCCAGCCCAAGTTAGTTTCAAAGTTGTCCGCAAATGGGACGGTTGAGCCGGTAGCGACAATCGCCGAGAACGGTGATGAAGGCGAGGGATTGCTGAAGACGCCGTTAGACTGTTCCTGAGCGGAGATGTAAAAATCGACAACGCTGAGACAGCTTGCGCCCGGAATAGTAGCTTCGTAGAGACCGGCTGAGACTTGGGTAGTTGCAACTTCCGTCCAGAACCCGCCGTCCACGCGATACACTAACTTGACGGTGTTAGGAACCAAGATACCGCCAAGCGCACCGGAGACTTGAATTTCAAATGAAGTCGGGGCATTCGGTTCGATGAGGTCAGGAACTCCGTTGGGATAGGCAAAGTTGAGCGATGCCAAAGGAATCAAGACGCCGACAGCGTTCCAAGCTTTGGCAACTTGAGTTGCCCAGGCACCGGTTGAGTCGAGGTCTTCAGCAGCGGTGACGGTCGCCAGGGCTGCGTTGTAATAGGTGATTCCAGAGGTCCAATAGAACAGATTGGCGCGAGCGGCGACTTTGATAGCAGCGTCGTAGCCAATTCCTGAGACTGTGATGCTATGGAATGTGCCGCCGTCGGAGAGCAAGTAGTACCACTTGTTGCCAACGCCGGAGTTGGTATGCACACCGCAATAGTCATTGAACTGACTGGGCGTACAACCATTGACATCGATCCAGTTCGGGTCGGATGTGCCATAGTATTCGGGGTCGCCGTATTGAGGCGGGTTCGACATGGAGCGGAAACCGGCGCCAGAGGTCTGGCCGTTTTCGCCCATCAACCAATCGGGAGTATCAAGACTATCGAATTCAAATTCAAAGGCGGCACCCATCATGTCGGAGAATGACTCGTTGAGTGCGCCGGATTCTTTTTGATAAACGAGGTTAGAGCCGTTTTCCGTAAAGGCATGACCCCACTCGTGAGCGATCACGTCGGGGCAACCGGCAAGCGAACGCCAGCCTGATCCAGCGGACCAGACGACGATACGGCTGCCGTCCCAATAGGCGTTGTTATTTCCCTCGCCTGAGTAGTTGACGATTGTCAACATTGATGTACCGGTATTGGTGTAGCTGTTGCGGCCGAAGTTGTGGAGCCACCAATCGTAAACGAGAGCCGAGTAGACGTGACCGTCGACAGCGGCTGCTTGCGAACCACCGGCATTCCAAATGTTGTCGGCATCGGTGGCGATTGCGCCGGGCAGCGTTGACGATGCGATATTGGTTTGTAGGTAGTTGCCAGCCGGCATTTGGCCATCATGGCCGTGTGGGTCATTGGCGGTTTGGCGCGTGTTGTTGCGCATTTGGTAAGTTGAGCCAGTGAAGTCAACATCAAGGTGGTTGCGAGGCTGACCCATAACATTGACGCCGGTGCCAACGGCATCGACATCCATGATGCGGTTAGCTTTGAAGACGACGGCGCCGGTCTTGGCATCGACGAAATATTCCCAGCGGCCCATCGGAGTATCGGAATAGATGAACAGACGATAGCAAAGGTAGGTTGTTCCCTCCCAGGGGAAGATTACCAGTTCCGGTTCAGCAGGATTGCCTGCACCGAAAAATGATTTCAGATCCTGAATAGCGAAATCAGTTGCCGCATTGGCAGCAATGGCGGGTGTGACATCAAGATTGAGGTCAGCCTCGGTGTGTCCGTTGAGAGAACGCATAACGCCGTTAGCGGTGAAATGGGCGACCATTTCCCCACCGATGACTTTGAGACCGCGATAGTATTGATCAAGGCGCAGATGGCGCATGCCGGTGAGATCGGTGTCTTCCCGGAGAAGCACTATTTCTTGCGCAGGATTTTCGATTCTAAAAGCGCCACGATGTTTCTCGAGAAACTGGATGGCAGTGGATAGTTCGGCACCGCGAGCCACAGGGCTCGACAGATCACCTTTGACATAAGTCGGAACGCCCCGCTCATTTTGATGATAGAGTTCAACATTCTTGTCGGTTTTAAGAAGGTTGGGGCCAAATTTCGCGTCGTCAGAAGCTCCTGAAGCAGTGGCAGAAAATGCCAAAGCGAATGAAATCAGAAGTGACGAGCAAAAACGTCCAATAAACATGCTCTCCTCCAATCGGCACATGTGCGTGGCGCAGAAATTCTTGATGCCAAAAGACACCATTGTTGCTCGGTAGTATAGGTTTAAGACCTCTTTGTATATAAGGCATTTTATTAATTAGTCAATTGTTTTTGGGCTGCGCCTTGAGCCTACAATCAGGTGTAAAATTGTCTGTGTCTTAAGTGCAACAAGGAATTGCGGGAGCGGTGGTTAGGCGTGTGAGCTGGTGTTGCATAGACAAAGTCGGTCGAAGTTTTAACCTTGCTTTTGAAGGTAGTCGAAGTTATTGTCGGTATAAGCAGAATGCGCCCGGTCGGTTGCTTCGGATATTGTCCTCCGATCGGTCAGATGTGCCACAATCCAATTTTAGCAATGGGAGAATTATGATTAGCTGCAAGGCACTTGTTGCCGCGCTGGTGATCTTTGCCCTGTTTCTTGCTGCAGGATGCAGCCAGAGCAGCCTCAGTCAAGGCGAACGCGCCCTTGAGATGGGGAACTACCAATTGGCGATTGATCATCTCGAGTCGGCGTTGAAGGAGAAGCCAACGGACGCCAAGGTGATGCGCTCTTTGGGACAGGCATATTATCACAAGGGCGACTTCGCCAAGTCAGAGACTTACTTGGTTGAGGCACAGAAGAGCCTTCCGAATGACGGAATAGTGTCACTGTATCAGGGGATGATCGCCGAGAACAAGGGCGATTTCGCTGGAGCTGAGAAGTTCTATCGCAGTTATCTGGCGAAGAACGGGAAATCGAAGGCAGCGGACGCAATTCGTGGGCGGTTGCTATTCGTACAGAACGAAAACCTGCGGCTTCAGGTTGCCAATGCTGTGAAGCAGGAAGATGCGATTTCGAAGGAAGTGCCGGCTCAGAATACGGTAGGTGTATTGCCGTTTGCCGTACACAACAAATCGGATGAGACGACGCGATCACTTGCGACCGGATTGCAGACGGTGACGTGGTATGATCTGTCTTCGATTGAGGAACTTCAGGTGGTCGAAAGACTCGAATTCAAGTATCTGATCAAGGAATTGGAACTGGCGGAAGAAGGATTTTCAGACAAGAATTCCGCGCCGCGACTGGGCAAGCTGGTTCGCGCCGGGAATCTGGTGAATGCTAGTGTAGACAAGCCGAACGAAAGTTCATTCACGTTGAATTCGGCGTTGGTGAACACTTCGGACGCGGCATTTAAGCCGACCTACGGCAAGGACGCGAAGCTCAAAGACGCGATGAAGATGCAAAAGGATATGGTTCTATCGGTGGTCGACAGTCTGGGTATTGATGTTAAGGGAAGCCGCAGACAAACACTAAAGAAGGCACCGACAGAAAACTACGAGGCGTTCTTAGCGTTTAGTCAAGGCGTCGAGTTGTATGACAACGGCGAATTCGTGAAAGCGAAAAGCATGTTTGAGCGTGCAATGAGTCTTGATCCGAAATTCAATCTCGCGCGTCAACTTGCGAACGATGCAACGTTGTTGGGAAACAACTCAGGGCCGATCAACACGTTTGATACAAAGATTCTGTCGACGCTGGTAAACGACGATGTGATTTTCTTCGATCCGGTGACTCATGTCATCAACATAACTGACCCCGGCGTAGTTGATCCGCGCACGCAGGATCAACCGCAGGAAAACAGCACAGGCACCGCAACCGTCTCCGGGACGATCAGGTAAGGAGCGGAATGATGAAGAATACAATAGTCTTATTGGTGGTGCTGTTGATGGTTGCTCAGACAGCGTTCGCAGAGACCAAGAAGTCATCGCAAGCGACAGTGTTTTACCTGCTCAATTCGTGGAAAGCTGAAGTGGATTCCGAGCCGGTGCAGACACTGAAGGAAGTGGTGTTTGGATTGAGCGCGGCGCTGCAGACCAGCGAACGGTTCTTGTTTGAGCTGGATGGGACAATGGCAAACGCGAATCTTGATCCTGAAGTTGAAGGAGCTGAAGATCTGTCGTTGTCATCGCTGAATGACACGAGAATTGCGGCGACGTTTTTCTCATCAGCCGGACTGACGTCTCTTACTGCGATGGCGAATTTGCCAACGGGTAAGACGAAATTGGATGAAGAGCAGTATATAATTGCTTCGTCGGTAGCGGACAATTCGCGCAAGTATCTTGTCAGAAGATTCGGGCAGGGTCTTGATCTGGGCGCACAAGGAATGGTCCATCCGAAGGCGGGTAATCTTGCATTTCATCTCGGCGCCGGGTACATGCTTAAGGGCAAGTTCCAGGCACGGGAGAATGACACCGAGAAATACAAGTTCGGCGATGAAATCTCGGCAATGGCGGGGTTTGGTTATCAGAAAGACAAGATCGCGTTCATGGCCGATGGATCGTATACGATGTACATGAAGGACAAGGTCGGAGACGCTGAGGTGTTTCAAGCGGGCGCAGCGATGGTGATTCGCGGCAGCGTGTCCTACACGGACGTTGTGAACTTCACGACCGGTGTCGCCGTGCTGACTCGCGGCAAAGGCAAGGTTCAGGATGCGTCTGCTGGATCGGAATTGGTTGACGAAGCCGAGAGATCGGGGCGCAACGAGTTTCTGTGGTATGGCGGAGTTGGGTATCCGGTCATGGAGAAGCTGCGAGTCAATGGGCGCTTGGAGTATCAGAATTTTAGCGAAAACGACTATGGCAAGGATACGCCGTTGTATCGTCCGAAGTCGAATTACTTTGGCATCGGCGGCGGCGGCAGTTATGCGTTCACGCCGAATTTCTTTGCCAGCACAATGGTCACTCTTTATTCCGGCAAAGTTGATATCTCCGACAACTATGAAACGGATTTGTCGGGACTGGGATTGATCTTCGCTTTGACGTATAGGGTGATGTGAGGATAATGATGAAAATAAGAAATGTAATACTATTGTCGCTGTTGATGCTTGCCGTAGTGGCAGGCGGATGCAGCAAGGATCGCACGACGACGCCGGATGAATCGAATGCCGCCAATGTGTCGGTGCGACTGGAGAAGACATCGCTGACTGCGCGGATAGACTTGATGCGACTGACAGTCTTCCAGAGTGAGTCGTTAATCACTCAGGCAACGACAACAGTCGTTGATGGAGAATTCACTTTTGGCGGCGTTGTACTTGAGGTGGGAGACTATATTTTTGTCGTGGAAGGAATTGATATACTTCCGGACGACAATCAGATTGTGATTTATGGCGGTCAGTCAGAAGTGACGATTGATGCAGGTCTGAATCCAATTACAGTAATCGATGTTCGTCCTGTTGCTCCGATGGTTCGAATTGCGCCATATGAGCAGTTGACGGCGGCGGCGGCGACGTTCACTTCTCAATTGGAAATCTGGAATATTCCCGAATTCAGAAACGGGCAGTTCACCGTCGAACTTGATCCGGCAAGAGTTAGATTTGTCGACGCGACTGCTGCAAATGATGATTGGGGCACGCTGAACATCATCAGTGAAGTGATCGAAAATCAGCTCAGGCTAACGGTGACTCGTACCAGCGAAAGCGACGTTGTACCAAGTGATGAGGCTATCATTAATCTTTCGTTCTCAGCGATTAGCGCGGGGACGACTACGCTGGAACCGGTGATCGTCGGGATGATTGATGATGAGGGTAACATTCCGGGATTGGCGACTGTTTATGAAGAAGCACAGAATGTAACAATCGTTGGCGGCGGCGGCGGTGACCGCGGTGTGTTGACGGGACATGTGACGGCCGCAACAACGGGTGGACCTTTGGTGGAAGCACAGGTTTCGATAACCGGCCCAGCCAACAGAACGACGACGACGAACAGCGCAGGCGTGTATCTTTTTGATGATCTTCAGTACGGGACGTACGAAGTTACCGCGACGATCTCGGGTTACATAACGTTGTCGCGCACGATTGTACACAACGCGGCGTTAACGACCTCGGAGTTTGCATTGACTGAGCAGTTGGCCCAAGGGCAGTTCCGTATCGTACTGTCGTGGGGCGAGACTCCGACCGACTTGGATGCACACTTCTGGACTACCGTAAGTGAACAAGTTTATGAAGTTTATTACGGTGACCAGGGCGTCGCGAATGAGCCGCCTTACGTGATACTGGATACTGACGATCAGGACGGGCTGGGACCGGAAACGATCACGATGTTCCAACTGTCGAGTACAGGCGTCTTCGCAGTCAAGAACTATGTCGGAACGCCGGCGATTACGGAGTCGAATGCACAGATTGAAGTGTACTCGACGACTGGTAAGATTGCCAACTTCAGCGTACCGACGACTGGTACCGGAGTTTGGTGGTATGTGTTTGATATTTCGCCACAAGGTGTGATAACTACACGAAATACGATTTCGGATACTCCTCCCCTACCGTCACAAGACGGCTCGCCGGGTATGCCGGCGGTGAAGCAGCTGCGGTAGAAGTAGCAAATAATCACGCGATTGAGGGCGGACAGCAATGTCCGCCTTTTTTTTGTGTCAGTTGAAGGAAATTGGTTGGTGTCGTGATACCAATTTCAGGTGCGAGCGATGACAGACAGGAATGTCTGCCCCGGGGGGGCGGGCGCCGGGCGGAGACAGGAATGTCGGTCGTACCGGTATTTGTCGGAGGACTGCATCGGCACCCACCGCCCCGTGAACAGGATTTCGTTGCGATCAACAAGCGCTGGGACACCGGCGAATCGGTGTCAATTTGGGTAAAGACCCGGGCTGGATTCCCGCTTTCGCGGGAATGACCTACAGGGAGGAAAGTGACATGAATGAGATCATTCCTATAGCAAAGTGGCTTTTTCAACAGTCCCCAAGCGTTGAGGCACCGGGCAAGAGCCCTCACCTCCCGCGAAGCGCGGGATCTTCGACCTTCCCCTCTCTCCCGCAAGGCGGGACTTGGTCGGCCGGTGGGAGAGGGGAAACTACGGCTTGTAAGAAGCGCAGTGGTACAAAAGATGACAGACAGGAATGTCTGTCCTACCAGCATTCGTTGGGGGATTGCATTGGCACCCAGCGCAAGCGCTGGGGCACCGACTTTGGATAGCAAACGGTGTGGTGGAGAAGAGGACAGACAAGAATGTCAGTCGTACCAAAGTCGGTTTGTGTTAATTTTCGGAATCGGTGGTGTCGTCGAGGAGTTCGATGCCCTTTTGGGCACGGAGGTCTTGAATTTTATCGATGACGCGATCAAGTTGACGCCGACGGGTGCCTGTCAAATCAACGAAAGCCTTTTGCGAATCTTCTAATCTCTTCCCTACAGTATCCATTTTGTCAACGAACATCTTCCATTGCTTGTCGAATGAGTCGACTGCGAGAAGGATTTGTTCGGATGCGCGCTCAAAGGCAAAGTTGTCAGAGGCTTGGCGAATCACGGCCAGGATTGCATAGAGAGTCAGCGGCGAGCAAATGATGACTTTGCTGCGCATGGCATCATCGAGAAGTGCGCGATCTGACTCGTGGATGAAAGCGTAAACCTGTTCGTTGGGAATAAACAGCAGGACGTAGTCGACGGTCTTCTCTACCGGATTGATGTAATCGCGGCCGCAGACGGCTTTGACGTGATTGCGGACATCACGGAGGAAGTCGCTGCGATAGCGGGACTCTTCGGTTTCGTTGCCTGATTCCAGATAACGCAGATAGTTGTCGAGCGGGAATTTGACATCCATGTTGAGCATCAAGCCCTGCGGCAGCGGGAAGCTGAAGTCGGGGCGCGAGCGGCCCTCGTTCATTGTTTTCTGCTTGTAGTAATTTACATTCTCGATAAAGCCGGCAAGCCTGAGGACATCCTCTGCCATGCGTTCACCCCACTGGCCGCGTGCCTTGGTGGAGGCGAGAGCTTCACGAAGCGAGTTGGCGGTCTGCAACAATGATTGCACTTGCGCCTGATGCGATTTGAGGCTGGAGTCGAGTTCGCCGTATTTGGTGGCGCGATCTTTTTCGAGGCCGACCATTAGTTGTTGGACCTTGTCGAGTTCGGTTTTGACGGACTTGAGAGATTCGTCGATGAGGCCCTTCTTGGAGTCGAGTTCCTTGACGTGGACCTCGCGGTCGGATTCCATCAGGGACTTGCGAAGTTTGAGGAATTCGTCGTTGGCTTTGGTTAAAGCTTCGCTGGAAAGGCTGCCGAAGCTCAATTTGACGTGTTCGATAACGCGGTCGATATCTTGCTGGCGACGGACATCGCTGTCGCGCAGGAGTTCATCGGCAATGGCACGAGCTTCTTCCTTTTGGCGCGACTTGAGCAGGTAGATAACTGCGGCTCCAAGTGCGAATCCGACAATGAATGTGATGATTGCTGTGATCATAGCCTTTTCCAAGGAGTGATATAGCGAACTTGGACAGGACTGTCAAGGCGAGATGTGATTGAGGAACGTGACTACACTTTGAGGAAGCGCGTAAGCACGTCTTTGAGCTGTGTGCGCTCGATGTCGCGGCGCAAGGTGCCCTCGTAGGCGATGGAGATTTCGCCGGTCTCTTCGCTAACGACCATGCAGATAGCGTCGGATTCCTCGGTGATGCCGACGGCGGCTTTGTGGCGCATGCCGAACATTTTCAAGTAGGCCGGATTTTGCGAAAGGGGCAACATGCAGGCTGCCGCAATGATGGTGTCGCCACGGATAATGATGGCGCCGTCGTGGAGCGGCGTGTATGGCGTGAAGATGGTGGTGATCATTTCCTCCGAAACGGAGGTATTGAGTTCTTTGCCGCTCTGGATGAAGTCCTTGAGACCAACGGTGCGTTCGAGGACGATGAGTGCGCCGTGTTTGAGAACGCTGAGGCGCATGGCGGCACGGGTGATTTCGTCAACTGAGACTGATTCTTCGGTGCGATAGAAGAATCGAACGACTCGCGAGTGGCCGATCTGCGCGAGTACGCCGCGGATTTCGGGCTGGAAGAGAATTACCAGCACGACAAAGCCGACGGTGGCGAGATTTGTAAAGAGCCACATCACGCCCTGAAGTTGGAACCAATAGGCAAAAAACGCGAGGACGAAAAGTAGAGTCAGTCCGGTGATCATTTGCGCGGCGCGGGTGCCTTTCATCAGGGAAAGGAACTTGTAGAGGATTGTTGCGACTACAGCGACATCGATAAGGTCGACGAGGGTGAATTTGAGAAACTTGTAGGTGAAGAGTTCCACTACGGTGTTCCTCTCAATCTAATTGCGAGATCGACGGCCTGGCGGGTTTCGGCAACATCGTGGACGCGAACGGCAGAGGCACCGTTGAGTACAGCAGCTGTTGCGGCAGCGATTGAACCGGCAAGCCTGTTGCCTGAGTCAGCTCCTGTCAGACGGCCAATGAAGGATTTGCGCGAGGCGCCGATCAAGACCGGTTTGCCGAGGGACTTGAGTTGAGAAATTGAGCGTAAGATCGAAAGATTGCCTTCGAGATCTTTGCCAAAACCAATGCCTGGATCGACCATAATTTTGTCTGGAGCGACACCAGCGGATTCGGCCTTCGTAATTGCCACAGACAGATAGTCGACTATTTCGCCGATCAGGTCTGAGTAAGCGGTGTCCTGCTGCATTTGCTGGGGCGTGCCGCGCATGTGCATCAGCACCAGACCGGCATTGTGCTTTGCGGCAACCTGCGCCATTTCAGGATCGTGGTGGAGAGCCGAGATGTCGTTGATGATGGAAGCGCCGGCTTCGAGCGCGGCGCGAGCAACGGCAGATTTGGTGGTGTCGATGGAAATCGGGACAGAGCACTTCCCTGCCAGTTCGGAAACGACTGGTATGACGCGCTGGAGTTCTTCTGATTCAGAGACTGGCATTGCACCGGGGCGCGAGGATTCACCACCGATGTCGATGATATCGGCACCCTGCTCGACGAGGCGCAAGGCTTGAGCAACAGCAGCGGATGGATCGAGGAAGTATCCGCCGTCGGAAAAAGAATCGGGCGTGGTATTTACCACGCCCATAATTACAATTCGATAATGATTGTTAAAAAGCCGAACTAAGTCGAAATCGCGTCGTCGAGCTTCTTTGTGCATTAGGCAGTACGCAAGTTGACCGGAATCTTGTCAAGTTTCTCGCCGCGCATGATCCGGTCAATTTCATCGCTGTCGAGAATCTCGTGATCGAGAAGAGCGGTTGCAAGCATGTGTAGCTTGTCGAGATTGCCCTGGAGAATCTCTTCGGCGTTGTTATAAGCGCGTTCAACGATGCGACGAATTTCGTCATCAATCGCCTGCGAGGTCTTCTCAGAATAATCGCGATGCTGGGCTATTTCGCGGCCAATAAAGATTTCCTCGCGCGATTTGCCGAAGGTCAACGGTCCCAGCGCATCCGTCATACCCCACGAGCAGACCATTTTGCGAGCCAGGTCGGTGGCGCGTTCAATGTCATTGCCTGCCCCAGTAGTGAGCTGGTCAAAGACGAGCTTCTCAGCGGCACGGCCACCCATCAAGTAGATGAGCTTGGTTTCGAGATATTCCTTGGAGTAGGTGTGCTTCTCTTCTGTCGGGAGGAAGCTGGTTACGCCAAGGGCGAGACCGCGCGGAATGATCGTGACTTTGTAAACCGGGTCAGCCTTGGGAATGAGTTTGCCGACGAGCGCATGTCCGGCCTCGTGATAGGCAGTAGTGCGCTTTTCTTCTTCGGAGATGACAAGCGAACGGCGCTCGGCACCCATCATGACTTTGTCTTTGGCTTGCTCAAAGTCGCGCATGGTGACCTTGTCGCCGTTGCGACGTGCAGCCAACAGAGCGGCTTCGTTGACGACGTTTGCCAGATCAGCTCCCGACATACCGGGAGTACCTCGGGCGATCAACTTGAGTTCGACATCGTCGGACATGTTGATCTTCTTGGTATGGACCAAAAGGATGCCTTCGCGGCCCTTCACGTCGGGCAGATTGACGATGATTTGGCGGTCGAATCGACCGGGTCGCAGAAGTGCCGGATCGAGTACGTCGGGGCGGTTAGTAGCCGCGACTAGGATGACGCCTTCGTTGGATTCGAAGCCGTCCATTTCGACCAGAAGCTGATTCAAAGTCTGTTCGCGTTCGTCGTGGCCACCGCCAAGACCGGCGCCACGGAGTCTGCCGACGGCATCGATTTCGTCGATGAAGATGATGCAGGGGGCGTTTTTCTTGCCCTGATCGAACAAGTCACGGACGCGAGACGCACCGACACCGACGAACATTTCGACGAAGTCGGAACCAGACATCGAGAAGAACGGCACACCTGCCTCGCCAGCGACGGCGCGGGCAAGAAGGGTTTTTCCGGTTCCGGGAGGACCGACGAGCAAAGCGCCTTTGGGAATCTTGCCGCCGAGCTTTTGGAACTTACCGGGCTCTTTGAGGAATTCGATGATTTCAGCGAGTTCTTCTTTTGCTTCGTCAGCACCGGCAACATCATTGAAGGTGACTTTTGGACGATCCTCGGACATAAGTTTGGCTTTGGACTTGCCGAAGGAGAAGAGCCCCTTGGGTCCGCCGCCCTGCATTTGGCGCATGATGAAAACCCACAGCAGGATAATCAAGAGAAATGGAGCAAGGGTTATCAGGTAGCCGATCCAACCATCATCGGATTTTTCCGCGCTGATCTTGACGCCGGCTTCGCTGAACTTGTCGACCAGGTCGGTATCGGCAAATGGGATACGAACGAGGAAGTTCGCGACGCCCTCGGTACGTCCTTTGGCACTTTCGGGAAGGTATTTAGCTTTGAACTTGCCACGGACTTCGCGCTCGACAAATGTCACTTCGGAGATGTTGTCCGAGCTTAGCTGGGCGAGCATTTCGCTGTAAGTAATTTCGGCGCGATCAGCTTGCGGCGCGGACAAGAAGCGAACGGCGACGAAGATGATCATCAAGAAAATCGCCCAGAAGAGGATGCTCTTGGAGTTCTTCTTCCAACTACTGTCTTCCTTCTTGGGCGGTTCCTCCCCGCGACGAGGTTTTTGGGGCGGTTGATTTGATTGTCTAAAGAGATTCTGGTTCAATTATATTCTCCAGCTTAAATTTACGAACTCACTTCATCACGATTTAACACCGCAATATATGGCAGGTTCCGGTACTTCTCGGAATAATCGAGACCGAAACCGACAACAAAATCGTTTTCTATGTCAAAACCAACATACTTTATCGGCACTTCGACTTTGCGATTGGCCGGCTTGTTCAGCAAAGTAATTACGTTAACCGAGCTTGGTTTCGCTAACTCAAAATCCTCAAGCAGGATACGGAGAGTGAAACCGGAGTCGACAATGTCTTCAACGACCAAGACGTGGCGATGGCGGATGTCTATTGACAAGTTCTTGTAGAGATCGACGACGCCTGACGAGATATCGGAATTGCCATAGGAGCGGGCGGAAATGAAGTCGATCTGGAGATCAAAATCCAGCTTCAGCGCCAATGTTGCCAGGAAGACGAAACTTCCTTTGAGAGTCCCCAAGAGCACCGGATTCTTGTCGCGGTAGTCATGGCGAATCAAATCTGCCAATTCAGAAATGCGCGACTCGAGTTGTTCCGGGCTGATGAGAATGCGATGTTTGTGAGCGATATCAAATGCCTCGATAAGGTTTTACCTCCAACTGGACCACTGTTTTAGTAGTATCGGTAACTTTATAATCTTCGCAAATCGCCAAGCCGACGACCCAGACGATTTTGTCGTCACACAAGACAATCGGAATCTCATCGCGCAACGGACGGTCGACCTTCGCGTCGATCAGAAGGTCGGAGAGCTTGCGATGTCCCGACATGCCGAGCGGGCTGAATTTGTCGCCCTCGCGAACGGAGCGAACTGTTAGTTGACCGCGCAGTTTGGCTGCGTCGAAATAGACACGCAGATTCTGACCGCTGCGCAAGTCGTCACGATTGACCGAAGCTCTAGGTATCCGGGCGAAAGAAAACTCTGCCCAGAAAGCGGCGGCCTTGGTCTTGCCGGTGCGCTTGATTGCAACGGGCCGAGTTGACGGAGATCGGCGATAGATGTACATCACGCGATCACAACGCTCGGCGAAGATTCCGGCCTTCAAATCGACAAGGTCGGTTGAACCGGAAGCGACTTCAAGTACGCGCTCGCTGGTGCCAAAATCGAAATCCTTGAGCGAGCCGTGCATACGTTCGTAGCACAGTGCGATCACAAGCCGCTGTAACATTGGATAATAGAGGTGGAATTTATCCAAATCAAGAACAATTTTCCCGCCCGCAGTGGTGCGCGCATCGGTTGCGATTAGTTCGTCGGCAATCTGCCTGAGAGCGTGCTCCTGTTCCGAAAGCAATCTTGCGGCGCGGTGAATGTTGCCGGGCAACGCCTCACCAAATAGACTCGCCATTTGCGGCAGAAGTTGCAGGCGAACGCGATTTCGCAGGTAATTAGTTTCGAGGTTGGAGCCGTCGGTGCGGAACTTAATCTTGTTAGCCTTGAGGTAACTCTCGATTTCAGTGCGACTGTAATTGAGCAGCGGTCGGATAATGTTGCCCTCCCGGGGATTGATTCCGCCCAGTCCGAAAGTACCGGCGCCTCGGCCAAGATTCATGATGACGGTTTCGACGTTGTCGTCGCGGTTGTGGCCGGTGGCGATAAAGTCGATGTCGTGCTTTTCGCAGAGTTCGTCGAAGTATTCGTAACGAATCCGGCGGGCGTTTTCCTGGAGATTGGATTTCGCCATTGCACCGATTGGGAGTTTCTTCACGAAGAGCTTGACGCCGAGCTTCATGCAGAGGTCCCGGCAGAATGCTTCGTCGGCATCGGAGTCTTTGTGCCGCAAGCGATAGTTGATATGTGCGGCGAAGAGCTTGAATTTGAGCGATTTCGACTCCCGAAGAAGCAGGTGCAGGAGCAACGTTGAATCGGGTCCACCAGAAAGTGCGACGAGGATGGACCTTGCCGGGGGGATTTGCAATTCGAGGTCGTTGGCTTGGGTCTTAGGACGGTTCATAACATCCAATATAAGAAGTGGTTGGGCTTGGACAAGGCAGGAAAGTTGGTGGAACTGTATTGAAAACCGAACGTTTAAAGAATGGGTCTTCTTTACTTGATTCTACGAGGTGTTCGTTTGCGTATACGTACGATATTGCTGCATTTCATGACAATCTCCATGATATCGATTGCCGGATTGAGCGCGCAGAATGTAAGCGTGAGAGTTGAAGACGCATACTCCCGCGCTGGAGAGCTAGGGTATGTGCGCTTTCTGTGTAACACCAACGTTCCGCTTGCCAGTCTGATTGTCCCGGTGAAGCTAGTGAGCGACGACCTTACGATTGATTCGGTGGTTTTTTCGAACTTGGTACCGGCGAATCTATACGTACTCAATTCACAACTATCGAACGCCAGGCGGCGCGGATTTGTGCATATCTTGCCGAAGATAAGCGATGATATAGCAACATTTTATGCCTATGATGAAGAGGTTTTCCGCATCTACTATCGGGTGAAGTTGAGCGCTGACGAGGGCCAAATTCCGGTAGATACGTTTTACAATCGTTTCTACGATGCTGGTTTCTGGATAACTGAAGAGATTCAGGCCTCGGATGGACTTGGCAGGACTATTCGGCCGGATTTTCAATCCGGTTCGATTTGGACAGATCAGACGACTGATGTTGACAGCGAAGCGGAACTCATTCCCAGAGAGTTTGCGCTGGAGCAGAATTTTCCTAATCCGTTCAACCCTTCCACTACGATCTCATTCGCAGTGCCGAGGGCTGGGCGGGTGACGCTTGAGATTTACGATATTCTCGGGCGAAAGGTGGCGACGCTGCTGGATGAAAATGTCGAGTCAGGACAGCATTCGGTAGTGTGGAGTGCAGAAAGTGCACCATCCGGGATGTACTTTTACAAGTTGAACCACGCCGGTGGTTCAATTCTGCGCAAGATGGCGATTATCAAGTAGTTAAGACAAATCAAAGCTCAAGATTCATTGCATTGATTCCGAAACAGACAAGGGGAGCCATGTCCGGCTTCTCTACTGATAAGGAAAAAATGGCAATTTCAGCAGGCACAAAACCAGCGGCGCCGCGTATCGGCGAATATGAGATAATCCGTAAGATCGGCGAAGGCGGACTAGCGGAGATATTTCTGGCGCGTCAGCGATCGCTGAACCGGTTGATTGCCATCAAGGTGCTCAAGAAGAAGATCTCGGCGGATCATGATCTGGTGAGACGATTTGAGCGCGAAGCTACTACTCTTGCCAAAATGTCGCATCCCAACATTGTGCATGTCATCGACCGGGGCGAGGATAACGGGCGGTTGTTCTTTGCGATGCAATTCGTTGAAGGCACGAATTTTAAGGACATATTGCAGAACTCGGACTGGCCGACACGCAAGCGGCTTGAGATTGTTATTCAGGTATTAAAAGGGTTGGATTACGCACACAAGAACGGAGTTATCCATCGCGATATCAAACCGGCGAATATTCTGATTGATCCGGAAGACAACGCGCTGGTTGCGGATTTCGGAATTGCGCAACTGCTGGAGATTGACACTTCGGAGCGAACCGAGACGGGTGTCGTTATGGGGACGTATGCCTATATGTCACCGGAACAGCGGGAGAATTCGGCGACGGTTGATCAGACGACGGACATCTATGCTGTCGGAGTGATGCTCTATGAAGTGCTTACAGGACGCAAGCCGGAAGGACGATTTAAGCTGCCGACGGAGTTGAATCCGCAGCTTTCGACGGGATTTGATGAGATAGTCAAGAAGGCGCTTCAACCGGACAGGCGCGACCGTTACCAAAAAGCGGTAGAGATGAAGGATGCCCTTCTGGCGGTGATGTATCATCGAGAGAAGACAGGCACGACTGAGCCGCCTTCAACGAAGATTAAGAGTTTTGTGGGCAACTGCTCGTTTCTTGATACGCTTAAGGAAGGGACATATAGTTCGACCTATCTTGTCGAAGATCGCGGTACAAGGGCATTGTATGTTATCAAGAAGCAGAACAAGCCGGATATTGGGCTACGCGAATCGAAGCTTCTTTCGAATTTGAATCATCCGAACATCCTTCGCGTCCACGGTGCGGGCAGTGATGATGCGAAACTGGTGTTGGTGATGGATTATGCGCAAGGAGGATCGCTTTCCGATCGGCTGGTCAAACCGATCGAGTGGCGCGACGCGCGGAATTTGATGCTCCAGATCGCCCGCGGAATGGATTTTGCGCATAAGAACAATATTATCCACGGCAATTTGAAGCCATCGAATATCGTTTTCGATGCGGAAGATGTGCTGAAGATTTCGGACTTTGCGTTGATGGCGAATGTCGAGAAGAATTCGGTGAACTGGTATGCGGCACCGGAAAGGCGCAAGAGCAAGCAGGCAGATATCTATTCGGTGGGGATCATATTTTATCAGCTCTTGACCAACCGAATACCGAGTTTTGACACCCACGGCAAATTCATGTGGATCGACAGCAATCGGGTTACCGGCGATTTTCAGCGCAAGCTGATTGAGCAGATGATTGCGACTGCGCCGGGTCAGCGATTCAACTCATTTTCGGAGATAATCACGATGCTGGAGTCTGAGGGTTGTTCGCAGAAGGCATCGGCAAGCACCGGAATCGACTATTCGCTTGACGAAAACACCAAGAAACTGCTGATTTGGGGCGGGATATTCCTGTTTACATTGATATTGATAGTGCTGTATTTGAGCGACGCCCTGCCCTTTTAGCTTACTCCCCGATTTCAACTGACATAATCGGAAATAGGTCGAGCAACAAAATCCTTGACAATTTGCGTCTTAGGAATATAATCGTGTTTCTACTTAGACGTCCCTATCGTCTAGTGGCCTAGGACACCGCCCTTTCACGGCGGCGACACGGGTTCGACTCCCGTTGGGGACGCCAATTGAAAGCAATCCACTGGCTTAATCCCCCACCCTTTTTTTTCTTTTTTTTTTCGGTACTCCAGCCAACTCGCCAATTACGTTTACGAGCTCGGTGTTGCTTGGTACGACGACCTTGGCATTGTTCTTGAGGGATTCCTCGACCGCCTGCAGTTTGCGTAAGATCTGGGCATTTCCGACAAAGTATTGATTGGCAGCTTCATTGACCAACTTGATGGCCTGCGCTTCGCCTTCGGCTTCAAGGATGCGCGCCTGGCGGATGCCTTCGGCCTTCTTGATCTCCGCACGTTTCGTACCATCAGCAACGGTTTCGGCCGCAGTTGCGAAGTCGACGGCTGCGACCTTTTCGTTCTCGGCCTTAACAACCTTGTTCATCGTTTCCTGCACATCGCGCGGCGGATTGATTTCCTTGAGCTCGGAGCGAACAATCTCGATTCCCCAGCTTGAGGTTTCGTTGCGAAGTGTTTTCTGCAACTCTGAATTGATGCGCCCACGTTCGCTATTGGCGGATTTGAGCGACATAGTGCCAATGATGTTTCGAAGAGTCGTGCGGGAGAGCGCAACAATCTGGATGCGATAGTTGTTCACGTTGTATTGGCAGTTCTTGACGCTATCCTCATCGCTCTTGACCTTGAAGTAGATTTGGGCATCGACCATGGCATTGAGGTTATCATTGGTGATAATTTCCTGCGGATCGGCGTCCACCATTTGTTCGGTCACATTAACAATGAACATGCGTTCGATTATCGGAATCACAAATTGAAAACCGGGATTGCCAAAACGATTGTATTTGCCCAGCCGTTCGATCAAACCACGGTGAGTCGGTCGAATGATGCGAATTCCAATCAGGAAAAAGAAGATTGGGATTAACAGCAGCAGCCAGTAGCTATAATTGGATTCCATTGCAGCCTCCACTTGGGAATAATGTACGACATAAAGGTACACTTTTGGCAAGGATGGCGTCAAGCGGAATCGGAAGAATCGGCAAGTGGCGATGTTAATCGCAGGGTCAGGATACGTTCTGATTGGTGAGCTGCGGGATGGCGCAGAAATCGATCCAGCGGGAGCGGAAGAGCTCGAGTTGGAGGTCGCGTTCGGTGGTTAAGGCGGCGAGGAAGCGTGAATAGGACTCAGTGCAGATTTCGGAATCGGTTGGGAGCGATTCGCGGTGGCGTTCCAAGTCGATGACTGAGACGTCAAAGTCGTGCCATGCGCCCAACGCCTGATGTAGTCCGAGAAGATGTTTGTCAATATTGTCGAAGTAATTGTCGTCGGTCGGAAACTTGCGGAGGACTTCGAGCACGTAACGGGTCTCTTTGGAGAGTATGCGTACGGCGTGAAAGTGGGCTGATTCAGAATCGCCATCGAGAGTCACATCGTGAAGACTCTTGAGTAATTGTTCGAAATGTTGACGAATCAGAAGTGCCATCTTGTCGTTGTCGATCGGGTCAAGCAATCTACCGATTTTCCTCACGCCGCGACCGACAAAACTCAAATCGAAATCATCGCAATGTGCTGCGAAGCGTCGGCGGTGGTAAAGCTCTTCGGCTTTGAGCAAATTGTAATACCAGTCGAGCCTTAGCCCGGAATCGTCCATGTAACGTCTGGTGATGTCCATTTCGAGCTGGTAGTGACGGACTTTGCCGGCACGCTTGAAGAGGCGATTTAACCGCGGAAGGATTTCGGACGAACGATCTTCTGCCAGAATCGAATCGACGAGGAGCAGGCAGGCACGAAGGCGTTTGATGTCGACCCGCATCTCATGAATCGCTTCGCGACCGAAGTGACGGGAAGAGAGTTTGTAGTCGCTGTCGAGTTTTTCGACGAGCGAGCGAAGATGTGCAACAACCAGGCGTTTAGGCATAGGACTGATCTTAGTCGCCGGGCTCGAGTGCGGACTTCAGCTGCTTCTCGTAGAGAATGTGAATCAGACCGTCGGAAAGGCCGATTTGCGGGACGAACAGCTGATCGCTCTGTGCCCATTTCATGATCGAGAGGAAGATTTCGCACGCCGGTACGATGACATCAGCGCGATCGGGGCGCAGACCAAGAAGAAGGATGCGTTCTTCATAGGTGTAGCTGGTCAAGGCTTTGTAGATGGTCTTGAGACGTTTATGGCTGAGGGGTTTGCCCTCTTTCTTGCGAGCGAGGCGGAAGACTTTATTGATATTGCCGCCACTGCCGATGATGACGGGCGAGTCGAGTTCCCTGGTTCTGATTTTTAGCCAATTGCGAAGTCCCTGCCAATCTTCGTCGGAGATTTGGTCCTTGAGGATGCGAATCGTGCCGATGCGGAACGAAGTTGAGTCAATGCACTGGCCCTTGTGCATGATACTGATTTCGGTGCTGCCGCCGCCGACATCGACGTAGAGGGTGGCGCGATTGGGGACGAGGGAACCTTCGACCTGGTTGGAATAGATGATTTGCGCTTCGCGACCGCCATCGACGATTTGGAGTTCGATTCCGGTCGCTTTAAGAATTTCGTCGGCAATTTCCTGACCGTTTTCGGCCTCGCGCATTGCTGAAGTTGCACAGGCCATGTAGTCGAGCGCGTCGTATGCGGCAATCAGGCTCTTGAAGCCGGCCATCGTTTGCACCAGTCGCTCTGCTTGTTCGGGGGAGATTCGCTGATTGGAAAAGACATCTTCACCGAGTCGAATCGGCATACGGATGAACGACTCTTTCTTGAAGTAAGGCGATGCGCCATTCTGCATAACGCGGGCAAGGAGCAATTTCACTGCGTTAGAGCCGATATCGATTGCGGCAAATTTCATCGTTGGTCTCTCCTTTCGTGGTAAGCAGTCAGTATCACGGTCTTAATGGGAATACGGATTCTGCCTTGTGTTGACGCACAGAAATCAATGGTGCTGAGCAATATCCTGCTCGCTTCGGTTCAACGGTACTGAGGCGCGGTCGCGCAAGTAATCGTAAATCGCCCACTGTGCTCTGACGGCTTGCGCGCCATCGGTCTGGCGGAATTGGTTGGTCAGTTCAGCGTCGAGAATACGCGCCTTGACGTTGTCATTCCATTGAATTCCGAGATATTCCTGGAGTTCGAGCTGAAGCAACGGATCGTAAATTGGACAAGTGACTTCAACGCGCTGGTCGAGGTTTCGTGTCATTAAGTCGCCGGAAGAAATGTAGTACACGGGTTTTCCGCGATTGAAGAAGGCGTAGATTCGAGAATGCTCAAGGTATTTATCGACAATGCTGATAGCTTCGATTTTCTCGCTGAGGCCTTCAATACCGGGCTGGAGCGAGAACATTCCGCGAACAATCAGGCGCACTTGAACGCCGGCCTGGCTGGCTTCATAAAGGGTGCTGACAACTTCCGAGTCGACCAGATTATTCAGTTTGAGGAAGATCTGAGCCTCTTGCCCATCGCGGGCGGCGCGAATTTCGCGACGAATACAGCGAATGAGGCGCGAGCGCATGTCAAAAGGTGCGACAATCAAGTGACGGAATTCGGAAGTCTTGTAGTTGTTCTCGAAGAACTCGAACAGCTTCTGAACCTCTTTGGCGATGCCGTGATGAGCGGTTAAGAGGCAGTGGTCACTGTAAACGCGAGCGGTGTCTTCGTTGAAATTGCCGGTGCCGACAACGGCATAAAGCGCACGGCGACCTCGCTCATTGCGGCTGATCAGACAGAGCTTGGCGTGGACCTTGAGACCCGGCACGCCGAAGATGACTTTGACGCCTTCTTCCTGAAGTCGATTCGCCCAACCAATGTTGGCCTCTTCATCGAAGCGCGCCTGAAGTTCGACAACGGCGACGACGGATTTGCCGTTTCGAGCGGCGTTGATCAGGGCGTTCATAACGCTGGAGTTTCGAGCGGCGCGGTAGATGGTCGTTTTTATCGAATGGACCTGCGGGTCGATTGCAGCTTCGCGCAGAAGGTCGATGACGTGGTTGAACGAATGATAGGGATAATGAAGTAGGATGTCCTGGCGTTGGATGATCTTGAGGATGCTCTTGTTCTTCACTAAACCTTTATGAGGGATACTTGGCGTTGGCGTATAGCGCAAGTGCTGGAGTCCAAAGTCGGGGAACTTCATGAAGTCACGGAAGTTGTGGTAGCGCCCGCCGGGGACCAGGGTATCGTGCTCGGTGCTTAAGCCAAGCTCGACAAAGAGCGCATCGCGCAGTGAGGGCGGCATTTGCGCATCGTAGATAAAGCGCACCGGACTGCCGTCCTTGCGTTGCTTCAAGCTGCGTGAGAGCTTCTTGATGTAACTTTGGGCGAGATCTTCGTCGATGTCGAGTTCGGCATCGCGAGTGAGTTTGATAGTGAACGCTTCGATAGTGTCGTAGTCGAATAGGTTGAACACGTCGTCGAGGCCGAAGCGGACGACATCTTCAAGCAGGATGATGTACTTGCTGTCGCCGATTGACGGGAGCACAATCAAGCGCTGAAGGATGTCAGTCGGGATTTCGATTAGGGCGTGCTTGCTTTTGCGTGCAGAATCGCCGCGAGTCATAATGACTGCGAGATAGATGAACTGGTCGCGCAGATCGGGAAAGCGTTGGTCTTCGTCGATTATGATCGGACACAACTTGGGGCGGACTTCTTCCTGAAAGAACTGACGAACGAACTCGGACTGCTCCTCGTTGAGCTGTTTTTCGTTGACGATGTAGATGCGGTTGCGGCTTAGTTCAGTCAGCAGGTCGCGGTAGACGTTGTCGAATTGTTCGTGTTGTTCGAGAACGATTTCCTGGACTTCCTTCAGTAGAGCCTTGGGATCGAGTCCGGCGAGCTTCTTGGATTTCTTTCCAAATTGCACGAGTCGGCGGAGTGTTGCCACCCTGACGCGAAAGAATTCGTCGAGATTTGAAGAGACGATTCCCAAGAAGCGGATACGTTCGACGAGCGGGACATTGGGGTTAGCGGCTTCCTGCAAGACTCTTGAATTGAAGGAGAGCCAGCTGATTTCCTTGCTGGTTTGCCTGTTCTTCATCGACTGATATAATCCATTCTCTGGCGTGCCGGTCAAGCGGATTTTTCGGATCTGATTACTTTCGCAAGGCGGCGAGCGAGTATCTCGGATGCTTCCTCAATCTCGCCGCTTAGTTTGTCAGCGCCGGAATCGTGAAGTTCGTTAATTACGAAGCGGAGCGCGGGTTCGATTTTGGAGCGCAATTCACGGCGGAGTTCCTTCGCTGATGGGACTGCAACCTCGGTGGCGGCAGCGGAGTCCTCCCCCTCGGGACTACGGCCATCGCCGGGCAGGATGTCACGCCAACTTTCCTTTTCGATAACAATTTCGACAACGCCGGCCTTGGGCAAGTCAGACTCGAAGCCAAGCAACAGACTCGAAGCGAACTCTTCGAGCGACGGGTTATGTCCGAACAAGAGAACTGTATCGTGATGGTCTTCCGTTTCGCGAATTACGTTGAATAGGGATTCGGCATCCATGGCGTCATAAGCGGATTGCTTGAGCGCGATTTTTTGGATGGGATATCCGAGTTCGGCGGCGAAAACGTGTGCAGTTTCAAGTGCGCGATTGGCAGGACTGGACACAAAGAGGCTGGGAATGACGCCTTTGGATTTAAGTGCTCTGGCAGCTCGTCGGGCGTCTTTTTGGCCAGCAGGCGTAAGAGCACGTTCTAAGTCGGACAGATGCTTGTGTCGATCGGCGGCTTTGGCATGTCTTACGAGAATGAGGGTTTTCATTTCATATCTCCGAAAATCTCAATGAGTTTCCGTTTGAATATTCGAGCGATCGCGGCGTGACTTGCAAGTCACAACCGGATTACGCCTATTTCACTTCCCGCAAAAATTGCCAGGCCCAATGGTAGCGCTGCAACCGTTTAGAGTCATTGTCCGTCAATGCGGATATGCGGCGCAAGTCCATGTTGTCTTCGAGATCGGCCAGCTTGACGCTACGCGCGAGGCGATTGTGCGCCAGTCGAGAGACATAATCGGTATAGGCTTCGTCAGCGCCTTTGGTGAGCAAACCAATCGCGTTGATAATATCATCGGCGAAACCTTCTTTGCGAAGGTCGTCAAGAGTTCGATCGCTGTCTTCGACGACATCGTGCAGAATTGCGACGATTTTTTCATCCGGCGATTCGACGCGGGACATCACGCGAACCGGATGAAGGATGTATGGTTGACCGTACTTATCGACTTGGCCGGTATGGGCATCGACAGCAATTGCAACCGCTTTATCGAGTGTGGACATCGATAACCTCCTATCGGGAATACGATTTAGCCGCATCCCATCGAAGCGCGAAATATCGAGCAAAGCGCTTCCAAAATTGAATGCGAAGCATCGGTTTCGATTGTGTGCCCTTTATAGGTATACGTGTTAGAATTGTGTTAGGAATAGGTCAATGATTGTTTGGCTGATGAGTGGCACGAATTCAAGGCGAGTGAACACAGTCTATGAAAAAAGAAAACGGAACCGAATTTGTCGGTTCCGTTGAAATAGTCTATAGTTTTCGATTCGTAGAATCGTGACGGTCTTAGCAACCGCTACAAGGAGCCGGTCCGCCACCAAAGATATGGGCGATGAGATAGACCGCATCCGAGATACTCATTCCGCCTGAACAGTTAGCATCACCGGCTTCAGGTGGTGATGGCGCCGTACCGCCGCCGAAGATGTGCGCGATAAGCTTGACTGCATCGGAGATTGAAATACTGCCGCTACCGTCGGCATCGCCGCACTTGTAAACAGTCGTTATCAATGGTGTGCTGGCTACGGTTTGGACTTCCCAATAGTCTTTGGTCTGAACGGCGACTTCAAAGGCACCTGTCGATTGCCAAGTTTGCGAAATCATACTGGTATCGCCGGAATGATAGGGTCCGAACCAGGCGGTAGTGTCTTCCTTGTCGAGAATCCAGCGACAGAAGACGAGATCGCCATCGGCATCCACGAGATTGGCGACATACTGCAGCGGAGCATCGGTTCGTGCAAGGACAGGTCCTGCAACTTGAGCCGGTGTAGACGGTGCCCGGTTGGTGGTCTTGACATAGTATTCCACGGAGAGCTGCGTCGTGCTGATGAAGTTCAATTTGACCGCGAGCTTCAGTGGAGCAACTGTCCGGGTTGAAGCCTGGACGATTCGGCTGGTGTAGTTCGTTTGATTTGATGAACCGCCGACATAAACGCCGTGACCGCCATCGAAGTAGACAGTCGGTGTGTAGCCGGTATTATAATTGCTGAACAGGTAGGATGACGCGGCAGAGTTGCTGGTAACCATTGCCGTATACAGGAATTGATAGCTGCCTGAAGTGTAGATTGTTTCGAGCACCGCACGGGTGACAGGACAGGAGCTTCAGGTGCTGGCCGTTGCTTCCTCAAGGAAGACTGTATGCGTGTACGAACCGCCGGCATCTTCGATGCCAACGATACCAGGCAATGACGAGGCTGCGGCATCAACATAGTGAGCTGTGAACGGGAATGTGTTGTCGCTTGGGCTGGAATAGGCGGCATGGCCTTCAGCATTGGTCAGTACGGCGATTGCTTCGATGTTGTTCTGCGCAACTGCGCCGATTGATCCGACATTCCAGATCACAGTATCGGTAAGGACTTCACCGTCATTGATGGAGACTTCCTGATTGACGGCAAATCCAAGAAAACCGAAGTGGTAATTTTTGTTCGTGAAGTCGCGATATCGCGAGACAGGCTCTTCGATGTAAATCCGCAATGTTCCGTGGTAGGAATCGCGGGGTGAAGCAGCCACGGCCGGAGAGGTTGTTGATTCTTCCAGCGTATATGCCGAGCGGTTTATTGGTGTCGAAGCCGCGTTCTCCCCTACCGCCGAGGCAAAGGATAGGCTAAGCATTGCCAGGATGAGAATCACTTTTGATAGTGCGGAAGATCTCAAGGTGAACTCCTTTCCGGAAGAATTCTGAGAAATGTGCTGTCGGTATTGTCTCAGAGTTTGAGACTAATGCCGGTACTGATTGCGAAACTGGTGTATTCAAACAGCCGATTAGTCGACCGATTGTTGCTAAATTCGAGACTAAGATAGGGCTGCAGAAGGAGCCCTGCACCGATCAGAACCGGGCGCGCCACCTGACAGTAGCTGCGGACTTGCTCGTCATCGCGGTCAGTTCCGATCACCAATGGAAACATGTTGTTTTCAATAGTCCGGAGATGACGGCGATTCCAGTAGCCGGTGCCGATTGTCGTAACGCAGTGCGGTATCAGATAACTTTTGACGGTCAATGTCGCAGAGGTGCCTTCCCAAACAGATGTCCAAGGCGAGAGCAAGCCGACGGAAGATCCGTAGACGATGCGGTCGTTGTCGTTTGCGAATTGGCGGAACGACAGAGTCAGGTTAAGACCAGTTTGGCTGCCGAGAGGTCTTGAAAAACGAGGCGACAAGTAGAAGGAGCGGAGTTTGCCGCTCACCAATGCGCCTTCGGGATTTTCGAAATCGATAAACTCCAAGCCCGGATCGATAAAACGGTAGTCCATCGAACCATAACCAAGTTCGCAGTCGATACTGTTGTCACCAAAAAGTGTGGTATTGAATCCGAGGTATGCTTCGGCAGAGGTTTTGTCGCCGCTGCTGGAACCAAGATATTCGGAGCCGAGAATTTGAATGCCGGCACGAAGACGCGCTGTGGCGCTGAGCCGATAACCGATTGAAGTGCGGACATTGAAGTTATTATTGTTGTATCGGTCATAGTCAGCGCGATAGCGGCGAATATCAAAGTCGGAGCTGAGAAACAAAGCCAGACGGGATTCGGGGTTCAAAGGTATGAATTTGGCGCCGATTCCAATTTTGCGATTTGAAAGTCCGGGATTACGGTCGTAGAACATCGCATCGCCGGAGACATTGAACTCGGTTTTTGAAGTCGGGTAGAAACGCACCGAAGCGGTGGTGGTTGAATACCGATCGACGAGGGAGCTTGAATCGCCTACGAGGTTGTCGGTGTAGCCGCCGTTGATACCAAGTTCGAAGAGAGTATTGGCAAAGAGTAATGCAGGAAAGCAGGCGCTAAACAGAGCGACTGCCAGCATCGGAAGAAGGCGGTATTTGTATAGGCTTACTTCGGTCCGCAAGCCCCACCTGCACATGCCCCACCCAAAACAGCGCCGCTACCGATGTCACTACCGGGTCCGAAATCAGCTCCGATGCTGAAACCGCCGCGGTGTTGGACCAAAGCTGTTAATTGACGCTTAAGGTGGTTAAACGATCCGGAATTGTGGAGGAATACCGGCACACTGCTCTTGACGAGTTGAACAGATGCAAACATGTTGTCGCTTGTGGCAGCGGTAGATGTCGCTTGTTGTTTCTCAGTTGCGGGTTCCGGGATGCCGTCGCCATTGTTGTCTTCCATGGAGTCATCGAAGCCATCGCCATCAAGATCGACAAAAGGCTGCGCGGACTCAGTCACTGGGATTTCGTCGGCTGCAAGGAGCAGCGACATTGGCGCCAAGACCAATAAGAAGACGAAGAGTATAGACTTTGCAGTAACGATAAAACACCTCACCGATGCAATCGTGGATAGTTTTCTATTGTATAGAACTTACTCTTTGTTGACAAAAAAGTCAACTACTTTTACCAGCTATGAGAAATCGGGATGGCGGAATGCGGAGAAATTTGGATATAAATAAGAAGGCAGGAGTCAGAAGACTCCTGCCTGAATTGATCACAGCGCGATTATGCGCAGATAGTCAATTGGAATTAGCGACGTCCGCCGCCGTAGCCACCGCCACCGCTGCGTCCACCGCCGCCACCGTAGCCGCCACCACCGCTACGACCACCGCCACCGCTGCGGTCGTTTTCGGTACGCGGGCGAGCTTCGCTCACGTTGAGCGTGCGACCATGCAGTTCCTTGCCGGACATGCCGGTAATGGCTGCATCGGCTTCTTCTTTGGAAGACATTTCAACAAAGCCGAAACCCTTGGACTGATTGGTCATCTTGTCGATGATAACGGTCGCACGGGTAACTTGCCCAAATGCCTCGAATGCCTGGCGCAGATCGGCTTCCGCCGTTTCGCGTGAGAGATTGCCTACGAAAATGTTCATTCTACACTCCTGTAGATGATTTGATCTCGGCACATGACATAGTCATGAGTCAAAACCAAAATGTGTGATTGCGCACGATTGCGCGAATCTCCGAACTCGGAATTTGACAAGAATTGATTTTTCAGATGCAAGGCTTGAACAAAGTTACACGTGGAGATTGGTTAACATGCTTCATATACGTTCGGCGATAAGCGAAAGTCCAACATTATTTTAGATTATTTTCGCGATCAAGGACCGCGGTCTGGCTGGAAAGCGGAAATCGGCAGTAAACAGCTTAAATCGTGGCTCGTTTCGATGTTGCTATCATATTGCCATACAACAACTTAGCGACGCAACGCATCTGCTCTAACGAAGTTGTGGGTTTTGTCGATAATTTTTAAGAGGAAAGCTCGGATTCGGGCTTCGGGTATAAGACAAATGACCACAAAGGTGATTAACGGGCAAAATCGGCGGAAAGAGGCATACTTCAGACTTTCGAGTCAAAGCGCCTGCAGTACGCGAAGGAAACATGATTACCTCAAGTGAAACCAAGTCCAATCGACCAGCAAATCACGTTGGCACCTCCCACTATCTGGACAGTCGCGGTGATTTTCTGGAAGACAATCCAGATACGGTATTCAGGATGACCCGAGATGGTGTGATACTTGAGTACTTCGCCGGCAGCGGTACACGACCATTCAGACCGCCGGAAGAACTGCTTGGGCGTTCATTGTCGGAGATAATGCCCGCTGAGACAGCAGACTTCCTCTTACCTCGAATTGCTGAGACAATAGATTCACAGAAGATACAGTACTGCTACATCAGTCTTCCGTACGACGACGTACTGGTGGATTATCAAGCGCGACTGGTACCGGGTAAGACAAATGAACTGTATGCGATAGTTCGCAATCTCACGGAAGAAGAAACTGCCCGGCAAGGACAAGCGCTTTTACAGGTCATACTTGCACACATCCCTGCGGCGATTGTTCTGACTGACGCTCACGGGATCGTGAAGAGATGGTGCGGTTCAGCCGAGGCGATCTTTGGTTACAGCGAGAGCGAAGCGATTGGGAAGTCGTTTGCGTCCATTTTAAAGTTGATCGAAAATCCATTTACATTGCTGAACAATTGGGATTCAACTCAGGGCGAGCGTTGGACATCAGAGATTACTGCTCACGGCAAAGACGGGCAGGCGATTGATGTTCTGCTTGAAGCGGCTGAAGTGGCGAGACCGAACGGCGGCTATGACGGATTCGTTTTGACGTGCAGCAATTTGACTTCGCAGAGGCAGGCAGAAGCGATGGCGGCCAAGGTCCACAAACAGCAGGAAGCAATTCTGAACAACATTCCGGACATCGCCTGGCTGAAAGATACCGAAAGTCGATTCGTGATCGTCAATGCACCTTTTGCAGAGGCATGCGGTCTAAGTCAGGCAGAGGTTGTCGGTAAGACTGATCTTGAACTTTGGCCACGTGAAATTGCCGAAAAGTATCGCAAAGACGACAAAGAAGTGATGGCGAGCGGCGAAACGCGGCGCCTTGAGGAGCCGATAGTTTTCGTCGATGGATCGCGACTAATAATCGAGACGATCAAGACTCCGGTTTATGATATCGATGGTTTGGTAATCGGGACGACCGGCATAGCTCGCGATGTCACTGCAAAGGCTCGAGCAGAAAAGGCAATGCGTGAAAGCGAGAATCGTTATCGGACGCTTTTCGACAGCTCGGCGGTTGCATTCTTGCTGATACGGCAGTACCAGATCACGGATTGCAGCGAACAAGCGTGTAAATTGTTCGGACTGTCTCGCGATCAGATCATTGGGATGACGATTGCGGACATCTCCCCTATCGATCAGCCGGATGGGAAATCATCTCATGAAGCGATCAGAATCAGGCTGGATGCCGGCCACGAGGGAACGCAGCAGAGACTAAATTGGCGATTCCGAGGCGGCACTGGCGAGTTGCTTGAAACTGAAATGTGTCTGAAGCGCATTCACGTCGATTCAGAGTCCGCGGTAGTCGCTGAGATTCGTGATGTAACGCAACGATTGAAATCGGAGCTGAGAGTTCAGGATCACCTGCGGTTCCTGCAACAACTCATCGACTCGATTCCGACGCCAGTGTTCTACAAGGACATAGCGGGAGTGTTTGTTGGATGCAATCGGTCATTTGAGTCGAGCATCGGCATGTCACGCGGCGAGATTATCGGGCGAACAGCGGCCGCGATTTTCAACGAATCAGAATCCACACTGATCGTCCAGCAGGACGAGCGCGTCCTACAGAGTGGAAAGACTGAAAGTTGGGAAGGACGGCTCACGTTTTCTGATGGGGCTGCACACGACGTCGTGTTGTACCAGGCAGCTTACCGGAACACCGAAGGAAAATTGGGCGGTCTGGTGGGTACGATTCTTGATATCAGCGACCGCAAGAAGGCGGAAGAGACGCTGCGCGAGAGCGAAGAGCGTTATCGCTCGCTCGTGGAAAACACGGCAGAAGGAATAGGGATTGTCGATCTTGAGGATCGTTGTCTTTTCGCCAATAGGTCTGCAGAAGAAATGTTCGGCGTGCCGATCGGTACCTTGGTGGGCCGTAGGATTGCTGAATTCACGACTGCTGAGCAATATGATATGATTCTAAAGACAGTAGCGAAAAGAAAAGGCAGTGAGGCCAGCCGCTATCAGATCGAGATTACTCGCCAAGATGGCAGTTCGCGGTCACTGATCATTTCTTCGGCTAATCGTTATGACGCTCAAGGAGAACATTGCGGCGCATTTGCGATTTTCCGCGATGTCACCGAGCAACAGAAGTTTGAGCAGAAGTTGCGGGACAGCGAAGAGAAACTCAGGGAAGCACAGCGAATCGGCCGAATCGGGCATTGGGAGTTGGAAGTTGAATCGGGGGCATTGATGTTCTCGGATCAAATGTATGACATCTTTGAGATGGATCGTTCGATAGAGCAACTCAATTCAATGGATCTTTGGCGAAAATATTACGGCGATGAACTGGACAAGGTAAGTGAGTCGATTGAGAACGCGACCAAGAGCTTCAAGCCAATAAATCTCGACTGTTCAATAACCTTGCCAGAAAGTGGGCGAAAGAAATTCGTCCAGCTGCAAGGCGCACCGATCGTGGATGAGAACGGCACAGTGTTTCGGATCGTGGGAACGCTTCAGGACATCACCGACCGGAAGCGAATCGAAATGGCGCTGCGGGAGAGCGAGGAGCGATTCCGTTTGGCCATCAGCAGTTCGGGGATGATTGTGTCACATCAAAACCGCGATCTTCAATATGAATGGATATTCAATCCTGATCCGGACACTGAACTTGAGGATTTTGAAGTAGAAGCACATGAGCCGCTATTCTGGCCCGATGAAGTTGATCGCGTAGTCAAGATGAAGAAACGAGTGCTGAGTACGGGTGTCGGAGAACGAACAGAATACCGCGCCTTCGTCCAGAATTCGCGGCGTTTTTACGATCTCAGCATTGAACCGCGACGCGACATGCAAGGGCAGATAATAGGCATTACCAATATCGCAATCGACATCACAGCGCGCAAACAAGCGGAGCGGTCGCTGTCTGAGAGTCATCGCCTGCTCACTGCGCTGATGACCAATTTGCCGGGAATGATATACCGTTGCCGCAATGACGTAGACCGAACGTTGGAGTTTGCCAGCGACGGATGCTATAACCTCACTGGATTCCCTGTCGAAGATTTGATTGGAAGTAAGAAACTGACGTTCGGAGGATTGATACATCCTGATGACCGTGAGTCAACCAACCGGCAGTTGCAGGCGGCGCTGGATGCCGGTGAGCAGTATGAGCTGACATATCGGATTCTCGGAGCAGACGGAAAAGAACGCTGGGTTTGGGAGCATGGCTGGGCGGAAGGCGATTTCGCGCAGGGCAAGGTCAGTTTGCAAGGGTTGATTCTCGACGTAACTGAACAAAAATCGGAAGACGAACGACGGATCAAGCTGACTGCCGCAGTAGAGCAAGCGGCTGAAGCAATCATGATAACGGATACCGATGGGCGGATTCAGTACGTGAATCCGGCTTTTGAGGAAATTACCGGATTTTCGCAATCTGAAGTGTTGGGCAAAAATCCCCGGATACTTAATAGTGGTGAGCACTCGAAGCCATTCTATCAGAATCTTTGGGACACAATATTGCGAGGCGATATTTGGAAAGGCAGAATGGTGAATAAGCGCAAAGACGGGTCGCTGGTCGAAGCTGAAACTTCGATCCGCGCCGTGCGCGATGGCGCCGGGAAGATCATCAATTTCGTGGCAGTGAAACGCGACGTGACCAAGCTGGTAGCGCTGGAGTCGCAGTTGAGACAGGCGCAGAAACTTGAAGCAGTCGGCGCTTTGGCCGCCGGAATTGCACACGAGATTAACACGCCGATCCAATTTGTCGGGGATAATACGCATTTCTTGTCGGATGCTTTTGCGGATCTGCTGAAGCTGATGGATCAAGCCAGCGAGCTTGCGAAGACCAAGGCTGAGTTGGCGCACTCGATACCGGAGATTTCACAGTTGTTCCAAGCGATCAGCAAAGCAGACTTGCCATATTTGAAAGAAGAGATTCCGCGCGCGCTCGAACAGAGTCTCCAGGGAATCGACCGGGTTGCCAATATCGTAAGGGCGATGAAGGATTTCTCGCACCCAGACAAGCGCGAGATGTCAATGATTGATATTAACCGAGCTTTGTCGACGACGTTGACCGTGGCGCACAATGAACTGAAGTATGTCGCCAATGTCGTGAAAGAACTCGATCCCGACTTGCCTTCAGTGCTCGGATACGCCAGCGAGTTGAACCAGGTGTTTTGAACCTGCTGGTGAATGCCGCTCATGCAATCGGAGAGGTAACATCGGAAGGCAAGGAACGCGGGACTATAACCGTCCGAACAACTCAGACGAAGGATGCGATAGTGGTATCGATTTCGGATACCGGAATCGGTATCAAGCAAGCTGTGCGAGATCGCGTGTTTGAACCCTTCTTTACGACCAAAGAAGTTGGGCGCGGCACGGGCCAAGGATTGGCAATTGCGCGCGCAACGGTTGTCGAAAAGCACGGAGGCGAGATTTACTTCGAGACAGAAGAAGGCAAAGGGACGACTTTCTTCATAAAACTGCCATTGCGTACAACACAGGAGTCACTGGTATGAAAAGGGTGATATTCGTTGATGACAGCCCCAATGTGTTGTCGGGACTGAAGCGAATGCTTCACAAGATGTCGGATGAATGGGAAATGTCATTTGCGGAAGACGCCCGTTCGGCTTTGGTGATGATGGCTGAGAAACCGTATGATGCTGTCATTTCCGACATGAGGATGCCGGAGATAAACGGCGCGCAGTTGCTGCGGCAAGTGGCAGAATTGTACCCCGACACTGTGCGGTTCATCTTGTCGGGACATTCCGATCACGAGCTGATACTGCAGTCCGTCGGATGCACTCATCAATTTCTCGCCAAGCCATGCGAACCGGCGCAACTGATATCGAGCATCAAAAACTCGTTTGCTATTCGCGGGCTGCTTGCCAATGCGGAGTTGCGCCGACAGATCGCCAATGTACCGTCGCTGCCGACTCTTCCGGCAACTTATCACCGGCTATTGGAGGCGCTTGGGTCGGAGACGATTTCACTCGACACGGTCGCCAGGATTGTGGCAGAAGATATTGGGATGACGACGAAGATACTGCAAATGGTGAACTCGGCGTTCTTTGGATTGCCGACACATGTCGAGAGCCCGCTGAGGGCGGTGAGCCTTCTGGGGATGGAAACGATCAAGGCGCTGGTGCTGACTGCGGGAGTATTCGAGCAGTTCAATATAGCCGAGTTGAATGGCGTGAGTCTGGAATCAGTCTACTCGCACAGCATGAAGGTTGGGGTAACAGCTCAATGTATTGCTCGCAAACTGAAGCTTGAAAAGCGTTTGTTGGACGACGCGATGTTGGCGGGAATGATGCATGACATCGGCAAGCCGATTCTATTGATGCATTTCCGGGAGAACTACGCTGCAGCGATGACCAATACAGCACAAACCGGAGAACCAATGCACAAAACCGAAGCGGAGATTTTAGGTGTGAGCCACGCGGAGATTGGCGCTTACCTGCTGTCGCTTTGGGGTGAGCCGGATTCAACGGTTGAGGCGGTGTTGCAGCATCATCAACCGAGCCGTGTAGATAGTCCGAAGGTTAACGCACTGACCGCGGTTCATATCGCGAACGCGCTACATCATCGGGATCGTTATGACGACATCAATCAGTGGAAGTCTAACGAGCTTGATATGAACTATCTGAGAAATATACAATTGGCAGATATGGTCGACGAACTGGCTCAAGGCTGTACCGTCGAAGCCCAGGCATAAGGAGAATTCGAGATGACCACACAATCGACGATTAGAGTTTTGTTCGTCGACGACGACCGCAATTTTCTTGATGCGGTTGCTCGACAGTTTCACAATCGATTTGAGTTGATGATAGCAGAAGGCGGCGTCGAGGGACTTCAGGCTATGCGACTGCAAGGACCGTTCCAAGTGGTGGTGTCGGACATGCGGATGCCGGACATGAACGGAATACAGTTTCTTGCCCGAGCGCGAGAGATTAACCCTGACACGGTTCGCATCATGCTGACCGGCAATGCCGAGTTAGACACGGCGATGCATGCCGTCAATGAAGGCAACATTTTCAGGTTCCTGGTGAAGCCGTGCCAAAAGGCGACGATGGAATGGGCAATTGAGGCGGGGGTTGAGCAGTACCGGCTGATTACATCGGAGCGCGAGTTGCTTGAGCAGACGCTCAAGGGCAGCGTTCAGGTATTGGCGGATACTCTTGCCCTAGCCAGCCCGTTGGCGTTTAGCCGTTCGTCGCGGGTGAAAGAGTATGTGAGTCAACTCGCCCGGCAGCTGGCATTGGAGAATGTATGGGAGTTCGACATAGCTGCTCTTCTGTCACAAATTGGCTGCGTGTCGATTCCGCCGGATATTCTTGAGAAGGTATATTCCGGTACTGAGCTGAGCAGTGAAGAGAGCAAGATGTATCATTCGCACCCGGAGTTTGGCGGCAAGTTGATTTCACTTATTCCGAGATTGAATGAAGTGAGCCAAATGATCGCCACGCAGATGGTTGAATTCAAGGATTGCGGCGCCACGGTTGAGAACATCATGGGCAACCGGGTAGTATTGGGTGCGCAACTGTTGAAGATATCAACCGAATTCGATACGCTGACATTGACGGGACAGCTTCACGATCATGTGATTGGAAACCTGAAAATGCGCAATAGCGAGTTCTGTCCGCTGTTGGCGCGTACACTTGAGCAGGTCGAAGTTGTCGCCGTTGAAACGGAGTTGCGCGAAGTTGCGATCCGTGATTTGACGGACTCAATGACGCTTGCCCAAGATATTCATACCAGATCAGGGCTGCTTGTAGCGCCGAAGGGGCAGAAGGCGACACTTTCGCTGCGCACGCGACTGGAGAATTACCTTCATCGGAAGGAAATTGATCAAAAGATTCGCGCAATCGTCCCCGCAGCAAGGCCGGCTGTTATTGGAAAAACTATTGACGCACCAATGGGAACGTAAGATGTGAAGTTCGGCGCTTCAATGCCAAGGGCGGGGACGATGTCCCCGCCCTTTGTTTTTGGGTCGTTGTTTGAAGACGCCGATTACACGCCGGCCGGTTTTTCAGCAATTTCGGAATGCATAGCGTGCTCTTCCTCGTGGCCGTGTGCCGGAGTAAATCGGGCGAGCAGTGCGTAAACCACCGGCACGAGAACCAACGTCAGGAAGGTCGAAAATATCAACCCGCCGACAACAGCGATACCGAGCGGACGCCGCGACTCGGCGCCAGCGCCGAGACCGATGGCGATCGGGAGTACGCCAAACACAGTCGCAAACGAGGTCATAAGAATCGGGCGTAAGCGAATTCGCGATGATTCAATGACTGCATTGAGGGCATCCTGTCCCTGCTCACGTAACTGGTTGGCAAATTCGACGATCAGGATAGAGTTCTTCGTGACCAAGCCAATCAACATGATTAGGCCGATCTGCGAAAAGATGTTCATTGACTGGCCGAAGGCGAACAGTGCCGCGATCGCGCCGACGATAGCTAACGGCACGGCAAGCAAGATCGTGAACGGGTGGACGAAGCTTTCGAACTGCGCTGCGAGCACCAGGAAGATGAACACGACGGCGAGAACGAACATGAAGTACAAACTCGAACTGGAGTCACGAAATTCGCGCGACTGACCCGACAGATCGGTCTTGATACTCGGCGGTAATTCGGTCTGCGCGATGTTGTCGAGTGCGTCGATAGCGTCGCCAAGGGCTACGCCGGGAGGAAGATTGGCGGTGATTTTTGCCGAGCGAACGCGATTGAAGTGGTTTAGCGATTTTGGCGCGACGGTTTCGGTAACGTTGACAACGGTCGCGAGTTGTACCAGTTGACCGTTGCCCCTGATATAAAGCTGATCGATAGCGTCGGGAGTTGCGCGATCCTGCGGACGCAATTGAAGAATCACGTCGTATTGCTTAGACGCGCGCTTGAAGTTTGAGACGACGCGGCCACCAAGGAAAGTCTCGAGAGTCGTGCCGATATCGGCGACGGAGACACCAAGCTGGGCTGCACGATCGCGGTCGATGTGGATTTCCAACTGCGGTTTGTTGAGTTTGAGATCGGTGTTCAGGTTGATCAAGAACCCAAGCTCGGATGCTTTGCGCATCATGATGCCGACAGCGGACTGCAAGTCATCATAGGTATCACCGAGCAGGACATACTCGATTGGAGTGTTGCCGGCGCCGGTGTTGAGACTGGGCAGGTTGATCAAGAATGAAGTGACACCGGGGATGGCAAACAACGGCGGGAACATTTCACCGACGATTTGCTGTTGAGACTTTTCTCTTTCGGAACGCTCTTTAAGTCGGAAGAAAGCGAAGCCGTCGCTGGGCGAACCGGCGGCACCAAATGAGAGACCGGTTGCTGTAAAGAGTCCCTGATGCTCCGGCAGGCTCATTAAGATGCCTTCAAGCTGACGCATGTAGCGGTCAGTGTATTCGAGTGTTGAACCGTCGGGGGCAATGACAAGTCCGAAGGCAGTGCCGCGGTCTTCGGTAGGAATCAGTTCGCTCGGCAAGAATGTGTAAAGGAATAGCCCCAGGCCGACGAATACTACTGATCCGGCAATAGTCAGCCCCTTGTTGCGAATACAGAAACGAAGAACGCGATCATAGGTACGATCAACCCATTCAAAAAACGCATCGAAGGAGCGCGATGCCCAGCTGTTCGAAGTACCGTGCAATGGCTTGAGAATCTTGGAGCATAGCATCGGCGTGAATGTCAGTGCGACGAATCCGGAAATCAAGACCGCTGCGGCGACGGTGATACCGAACTCGTTAAACAATCTTCCGACACTACCGGTCAAGAATGCCAGCGGCACAAATACTGCTACGAGTGCGATAGTTGTGGCGAGCACTGCAAAGCCGATCTCCTTGGCGCCGTCGTACGAAGCGCGAAGACGGCTCTTCCCCATTTGGAGGTGTCGATAGATGTTTTCGAGCATAACGATAGCATCATCGACGACAAGCCCGATCGCGAGAACGATTGCCAAGAGCGTCAAGATGTTGATCGTGAATCCGAGGAAGTAGGCAACGGCGAGAGAGCCGATGATTGAAATCGGAATCGCGACTGCCGGAATGACGGTAGCGCGCAGGCTCTTGAGGAATGCGAGAATTACCAATACGACCAATGCCAGAGCGATGAGAATAGTCTCGCCGACTTCGCTGATCGATTGGCGGACGAATACTGAGGAATTGTAAGCGAACTGGATTTCCATTCCTTGCGGGAGTAACTTGCGCAATTCGGGCAGCGCTTTCTCAACTTCTTCACCGACCGAGAGTGTGCTGGCGGTCGATTGTTTAACGACACCAAGGCCAACGGCAGGTTTCCCGTTGTAGCGGGTCGCCGTGCGGTCGTCTTCTGCGCCGACTTCGACCTTGGCAACATCACCGAGCCGCACCTGTTCGTCACCGTTTTGCTTGACGATGATGGCGGCGAACTCTTCCGGTTGAGAAACTTCGCCACGGGTAAGAACAGAAAATTCCCTCCCCTTCCCTTCGACACGACCGCCGGGAACTTCGGCATTAGCGCGGCGAATGGCGTTTTCGACATCGGTAGTTGTCAAACCGTGTGCGGCCATCAACTGCGGGTCGAGCCAAACGCGCATTGAATATCTGCGTTCGCCGCCGATGATAACTGCGCCGACGCCGGGAAGGCGCAGGACGCGTTCTTTCAATTGAAGGTCGGCGACTTCGGAGAGTTCGAGGGTGTTGTGGCGATCACTTGACAAAGCGATCCAGATAATTGGCTGAGCGTTGGCATCGATCTTGGAAACGACAGGTTCGTCGGCTTCTGCAGGAAGCTGTCCGAGGGTGCGGCTTACTTTGTCGCGCACGTCGTTGGCGGCCTCTTCAATATTGCGATCGAGTTCGAATTCAATCGAAATGCCGGAACCCTGCTCACTGCTTGAGGAGGTCATCGTGCGGATGCCCTCGATCGTGGCAAGTTGTTCTTCGAGAACGTCGGTGATTTCCGTTTCCATAACGCGAGCGCTGGCGCCGCGATAGAAAGTGTTCACGGAGACGATTGGCGAGTCAATGTTCGGGTACTCGCGGACCGGGAGACGAGTATAAGCCACAATGCCGAATAGCACGATGGCGAGACTCATCACCGTGGCGAAGACGGGTCTCTTAATTGATAGTTCACTTATTTTCATGAGTGGTCCTCTTAGTTAGTTAGTCTTGGTTGATTCCGGCTGCGAACTTACCGGCATCACTTTGGCGCCATCGTAGAGTTTCTGGTGGCCCGCCCTGACGATTTTGTCGCCAGCCTTGAGGCCCGTCAAGACTTCGACGGCATCACTCATGCGCGTACCGATTGTAATCGGGGTCCGAACGGCAGTGCTATCTGGAGAAACGACAAAGACAAGCGTCTGGCTGCCTTCAGCGAAAATTGCTTCATCGGGAATCGACATTGATTGTTGACGCTCTTGCAGGATTGCGGTGACATTTGCCGACATACCCGGGCGGAACTTGCCTTCAGGATTTTGTACTTTCGCGATAATCTTGACTGAACGAGTTGCCTGATCAATCATCGGCTCAACGACATCGATGGTGCCTTTCAAGACGTAGTCAGGGAAAGCAGTTGTAGACACTTGGACTTCTGCTCCGCGTGTAAGGCTGGGATAGAATCGTTCCGGTGCAGAAAAAGTGACTTTGATCGTTTCGAATTGGGTGAGATCGGTGATGGCACTTCCCGCGCGCAGGAATGCACCGGGGCTGACGCGACGTGCGCCGACGACACCGGAAAACGGCGCGACGATGCGGGTCTTGTCGAGATTTGCCTGAGCAAATGCGAGCTCAGCTTCAGCGCGCTTGAGTTCGGCGGCGGCATCATCGAGATCCTGAGGTGCCGCAGCATTTTGATCGACGACGGATTTCACACGATCGTAACTCGCACGGCGCTGTTCGACGGTAGCTTCAGCTTTGGCAACTTCGGCGGCCAGTTTCGAGTCGTCGAGTTGAGCGATGAGGTCGCCCTTGCCGATCGGGGCGCCTTCGCGAAACGGCAAAGCCATGACGAGCGCGTCGATTTCGGAGACGACAGTGATCATTTCGCTCGCATCAATTGAACCTACAGATTCAAAACGATCGGTGACGGTCGAGAGCTCGACGGTCGCGGTTTCGACTGGGGTTGGCGGCATCTGAAATCCGCCCGCCTGTTTGGTCTGGCAGCCAGCGATCGAGCTGACAATCCCGATAAGGGAGATAAACAAGAGCAGTCGTAGTGTAAGAGATTTGGTTGGCATTATGTATATCCTATCAGTTTGAATTATCAGGTGAGCCAGTGAATTTCCGTAACTGTGCTGTGGCCTTTGCAGCCTTTACAAGTGCGCGCGTCCAGCTTTGTTGAGCACGCGCCAGATCTTCTGCCAGTAATACGATCTCGACGGCAGAGATTCGCCCAGTATCGTAATCGAGCACACCGATTCGAACCTGCTCTAATGATGCCTCGACGCCCTCTTCGGCGGCGATCAATCGCTGGTTGGCATAGAGCAGTTCGCGGTGATATGCGCGAACGTCTTCTTCTAAGGTTCGTCTGGTATCAACGAGCAGTTGTTCGCTGCGAATTCGCTCGGCGCTCAAACGATCGCGTTCGCCACGGCCGGGTCGGAGCCCGATTGGCATGGCAAACGTAAGACCAATGGACCAATTTGGATAATCACGGCTGATTGCCTGACTCCAGGAGTCTCCGGCGCTGCCGTCAAAATCGGAAGTATAAGTCTCGCCACCAAACGCGATTTCTTGGGCAGTACCGGCAAGTCCGTTGCCGCCGATTGAGCCGACCAGATCAAGAGTTGGCCAGGCATTCCATTTGCCGCCGGCTTCGCGAGCGCGAGCTGCTTCGAGGTCCATTTCTGCGGCCTTGAGGCGTTGATTTCTTTCCATCGCTTCAGAAACTACTGACTCGGCGCTGGGTGGAGCAGCGTAAGCGGAAATCGGAGTATCAGTCGGGCGAAACCGAGGTGTGCCATCTGAAGGCCGTTGGCCAATCAGGGACGCAAGTTCGTCGGAGATTCTGCCGATTGCCTCTTCGCGGTCAAGCACCTGTTGTTCCTGATCGGCGACGAATACGCGCGCTTTTGCGACGTCGCCGGGTCCAACCAATCCTGCCTTTGCACGCAGTGATGCCTGATTGAGGAATGCCAGACCACGGTCACGAATCAGTATTTGAACCGCCAAATCGCGTTCTGCAGCATAGAGGTCCCAATATTTGTTCTCGATATCGGCACCGACATTGAGAAGAGCCTGTTCATAGCGAGCCAATGCAGCCTCGTATTGGTGGCGCGCTGCGGAGAGGTCTGCCTTTGCGGCAGGACCAAATCCACTCAACAACGGCTGAGTCAGTTGGAGTAAGCTCGTTGCGCTATACTCGGGATTAAGCGCGGCAAACGAGGAATTCGTTTCGAGCTTGCGGGCGTTGACGCTGGCTTCGATTTCGGTGCCAAATGGCAGTTTCATGCGAACGCCGGTCGTTGTGTTGGTTTGTTCGGTTTCGACAACGTCGGCGCCGCCGAAAGGGCTGGCACTGGGTGCGTCGTTGCCTGAACGTCCCAATTCGGCAAAGAGTTCGGGGTCGAATCCACCGCGGACGCGGCGCAGTTCGCCCTTGGCGGCCAGCAGGGATGCAGAGGCTAATCTGACTTCAGTGGCGTTTTTAATCGCGAGATTGCGCGCCTCGGCAAGACTAAGCTTCTGGCCCTTCATAGCGGCGATAGTCGCAGCAAAAGCGCTATCGGGACGCAAGAGAGTGGCATCATTACGCATTTGTCCTGATTGGGCAGCGGCATTCGCTGAAATCAGGATCAGGCCCGAGAACAGAATAAGAATAAACTTCATAGACCTACATTTCAGAAAATAGACAAAGGTTACAGCCAATTATTCACTCTAACGCAAAATGCCCCTCAAGGTTTCTGCTTTAACACAAACTTTACATACGAATTTAAAACGGCCCTCTTTAGTCAATCACATTTGTTTCAGAAGAGTCCAAGTCGATTGGATGGCCAGATGTAAATGCTTGCATGATTTCATACTAACTCAGCGGGACAATTGTTGGTCGGTTCTTATTGAATAGCTATCAAATGAAAGCCGTCTTCGATCATTTTGGTAAGTGATTCATCTTCTCGAGCGCGCTGTTGCAGATAGGCACGAATCTCGGTAGCGACATTTGGATAGAGGTTCGACTTGGAAAGCAGTTCGAGAATTTCCATCGAGAGCAGCCAGTCATTCTGATGCGAATAGCGAAGTGTCGCCCAGATGCCGGGCAGAGTATCATGACCACTTCCCTGTTCGCGGCAGTTGCGGACTGTCTGGTACAGTTCATGCAGCGCAAGACGCTTTTCGTCGTATGTGACTTTGATAGTGCGTTCTCGAGGAACGATGTGGGCTTGGTCGTAAGCGTCCTTGTCGGCGGCTCCGGAGAATACTGAAGCAATCTTGGCGCCGACAGTCATATCGTAGTTGCCCCACGACGGGTCAAATAGAGTGCTGTCATTGAATGTGACTTTGCAGTCATCGAAACTGATCAGGACCACTTTGCCACCGCGGCGTAGGACGGTTAATACAGTACCCTTGACGGTAACGCCACTTTCGAAAATCAGTTCTGCCTCCCGGTTGGCAACGATGCCAAGATGCTGGAGTTCACCATCGCTGCAGTCTTCTAGCGGCAGCGGATGGTGGCGCAATCTGCCGACAGGCGAGCCGAAGCCGTCGTGATGATACTGTTTGTCGTGGCCGGGGAGTTCTTTGTTTTCGAATGCAAGATTGGTTGGCGAGTTTGTCCGGATGTAAGCCAACTCTCCCCTATCGTCAAGCAGGACTTCAGAGAAGGTGCCGGAGACTTGAACTCCGGAGCTGTACTGGCAAGTGCAAGTGTTGTTGCATTCGATGGCCTTTTTGACGCCTTCGAGTCCGCCGACTTTGTAAGCCATACGGGAGGCGAAGTCGGCAAGAACCTCGCTCAAATGCTCGAAACTGGGCGTAACAAATAGCTGCGGCTGCTGGTTTGTGATATCAAAGGCATAATTCGCGGCGTCGATGGAATAGAGGATCTTCTTCACCGTCGGCTTGATGCAGTTGGCGGATTCGCCGATGGAAGACAGCAAACCGGCGCCGAATATCTTTGGTTTATCCAGAGTGCCAATCAGTCCATATTCTACAGTCCACCAATGCAAGCGTGACACCAACGCCATTTCTGATGGTTTGCCGAGATTGGCTTGTTTGAAGGCGACATCATCTTCGGCGTGTCTGATTTCTTCCGGTTTGGAAGTATGGGCTTCTTTGAGGATGGACAGGTGACGAATCGCTTCGTACAGCTCGAAATCTTTCTTTGACGACATTGCTTTGGCGCCTACAGCACCGAATTGCTGGAGATAGTCGGCATATTGTTGGTCGGCGATGATCGGGGCGTGACCGGCGGCTTCGTGGATAATGTCGGGAGCCGGCGTGTATTCGACGTGTTCAATCTGGCGAATGTCGGCGGCAATGACGAGAACGCGATATTCTTGAAATTCCATAAAGGCGGACGGTGGAATGAAACCATCTACTGAAACTGCTGCCCAACCGATGCGCGAGAGAATCTCGTTCATTTCGAGAATCGACGGAATTCGCTCAACGCCGATACCGGTTTTCTCGAGGCCGTCGAAGTAGATGAGGTGCGCATATTCGCGGAGAAAATTGTAGTTCTGGCGCATAACATAGCGCCAGACGGCATGATCGACGGAGGTGTAGCGTTCGTAACTTTGGTCAACAATGAACTGCCGCAAATGGTTAGGCAGGCGGCGGATATTCTCATTGTCGGGAAGATTCATTCGGGCAGTGGCGTCTTTGTCAACCGTTGCTCCGGCGTCAGGACGCGGCGAACGAAATTTCTTCATTGGTCGGTTCTCCGTAGGTACTTCCGAAATTGCCGCAGGATGGTTCTGAATCAATCCAGTGGGTCATCCTGCACTATAACGCTCTATATTACATACAATTATACGATTCGGGCAAGCGGATTTTTGTGCGGGAAGTTGCTGATTAGTACCTTGGCTACTCCCAGGATTTGGCAAGCGCTTCAAACTGAAGGAGCGAGTTTGGGTTAGCAAGAGCTTCGCGATTGGTTACCGGTTGGCCATTGAGAATTCGACCAACTGCCAGCTCTACTTTCTTACCGCTGACGGTGCGAGGAATTTCGGCTATCGGTACTATTTTGTCGGGTACATGGCGGGGAGACTCCTGCTCTCGAATAGTGCGGCGGATTTTCTGAATCAGGTCTTCATTTAAATCTGATCCTTCTGCAAGGACGACAAAAAGAACAACTTGGCTATCGGAGCCAATTCGACGCTCGACAACGAGGCTGTCCTCGATCTCGGGGAGAGCTTCGACGGGGCCATAGATTTCGGCAGTACCGATTCGGACGCCCCCGCGATTGAGGGTGGCATCGGAACGGCCATAAACGATGATGCCGCCGGATTCGGTGATTTTGATGAAGTCGCCGTGACGCCAGATACCAGGAAAATGATCGAAGTACGCAGACTTGTACTTCGCGCCGTCGGGATCATTCCAGAACTGGACCGGACGTGACGGAAATGGCGCAGTGCAGACGAGTTCTCCGACTTCGTCGATGACGCTCTTCCCTTCATCATTGAAGGTCTCGACTTTCATTCCCAGACCGCGAGTCTGGATTTCGCCGGAGTACACCGGGATGGTGGGTGCGCCCAACATGAAACAAGATACGATATCAGTGCCGCCGGAGATCGAGGCAAGCTGGATATCGGATTTGACTTCGCGGTAGACCCATTCGAAGGAAGAATCAGGCAAAGGAGATCCTGTTGAGAGAATGGCTTTCAGTGAGTCGAGGCGATGTGATTTTCGCGGTGACAAACCAGCGGACTCGCATGATTGGAGGAATTTCGGGCTGGTGCCGAAGACGTTGATGTTTTCTTCGTCGATGGCGTTCCAGAGAGTGCTCAAATCGGGATGAGCGGGGCTGCCATCATATAGGAAGATAGTCACACCATTGAATAGTGCGCCTACAAGCCAGTTCCACATCATCCAGCCACAGGTGGTGAAGTAACAGAGGACGTCGCCGGGTTTGAGATCGCAGTGAAATGAATGCTCTTTGAAATGTTGGAGCAAGGTTCCGCCGGCACCGTGGACGATGCACTTGGGGACACCGGTTGTGCCCGACGAATAGAGGATGTAGATCGGGTGATCAAAGTCGAGCTGAGCGAATTGGAGCGGCTCTGCAGTCGGTTGGAGGAAATCGTTCCAATCGACAAATCTTGAATCGGCAGCGAATATCGGCGATTTGCGATTGACGATCACTGCCCGCCGAAGTGTCGGCAAGCCTTCAACGATATGCAAGAGTGTATCGGACCGGTCGATTAGTTTTCCGTGATAGGAGTAGCTATCGACGGCGAGGAGTATTTTGGGTTCAATCTGTTGAAAGCGGTCCAAGACACCCTGAAGTCCGAAGTCGGGAGAACATGATGACCAAATAGCGCCGATGCTGGTCGCGGCGAGCATCATGATGACAGATTCGGGCATGTTGGGCATGTAAGCGGCAACGCGATCACCAACGCCAACACCGCTTGCACGCAAGCCGGCGGCACAGGCGGCGACCTGAGAGCGCAACTCGCCAAAAGTCAGGCGGCGCTTATCTCCAGATTCATTCCAGCAGACGATAGCGTTACGGTCAGCGGAGTGGCGGAGCAGATTTTCGGCGTAGTTCAGTTTCGCGCCGGTGAACCAATGATTGTCCCACATGTGGTCGCCATCGTTAATGCGATCATAACCGCGGGAATGGATGACATCCGCAAATTTCCAGATCGATTTCCAGAATTTCGGGATATCGGAGACTGACCATTGATACAGCTGAGCGAAGTCTGCGAATTTGAGCGCGAAGTTGTCGACAAGGAATTTCTGGTAAGCGGTTAGGTTGGAGTTTGCGATTCGTTCCGTTGTAGGCCGCCAGATCGGGTCTTTCATCGAGCTACTTGGTAAGGGAGTTTCCGAGCAAGAGTGATTTCCATGCGAAGTCGCGGTCGTCGGCAAAGTCGAGAGCAGTCTTGGCAGTCTGCTCGAATAAGTAGAAATTCTTCATGCCGGAGCGTACAGCAGCCTGCGCCAATTTGATCATGGCGGTGTAATTGCCGACGCGTGCGAGCCGTTCAAAAGTTACGCGCGAGATCTCGATAGTGGAATCTTCGTCGATGAGACTGCGTGCGTCTTCGAGAGACGGTGCAGCCGGCCAGTTGGCAAGCTGTGCGAGATTATTGGCTGAAAGGACTTGGGAGCGACGAACGAATTCGGGAAGGCCATCGTAGCCGATCAAGGCATCGGAGCCCGGCTTCGCTAGCTTGAAGGCATTTGCACTCGTGACACGGCTCCACCAATCGCCGCCGTTGCGGGCGACATGGTCGATGCGACCGGGGTTGATGATTGTGCCTTCAAGGATGTCCTCGGCGATGTGCATCATCACGACTTCGCAGATAGCGAGATTTCCTGATGCTTTGCCTTCGCCAAGCGGGATCATCTGCCTGAGAATGCATTCCATTTGGAATGGGGATTCTTTGACGCGAGCCGGTTTGACTACGACTGAAGAGATCGGAGTGAGACCGCTTTTGACGAACTCATCGACATCGGACGGAAACTCTGCAGAGGCGAGATTTATCTGGTGCAAGATTGCATGAGTGACCGCTTGGACGGTGCACTCTTTCGTCGCCATGAGATTGTTGTAAGTGTCTTTGAGAGTGCCGTCGCGACCACGGCGGGCCGGTGAAAAGGCGATCATCGGCGGATTGGCGCCAAAGGCATTGAAAAATGAAAACGGCGTCAGGTTGCGGACACCGTCTGCGGACAACGTCGACACCAATGCAATCGGTCGTGGGGCAACGCCGCCAAGCAAGTATTGATGAACGACCGGGATCGGAGTATTTTTCGGATCAATTTGCAACATACAGATGAATGTTCGACCTGTGCACCGATGAGTGCACGTTACATTTTCTTCTTTGCCAGAATGGACCTGTTGCCCGGTGATTTGACGATCTTGTTGGTCAGCACACCGAGATAGTCGATTTCGAGTTCAATGGTGTCGCCTTCCTTGAGCCAAATCGGCGTATGCGTCTCACCGCGGTCTTTGGCTTCGAGCGCCCACGTGCCGTTAAGTTCGAGGTAGCAACCGGTGCCGACAGTGCCGGAACCAATGACATCGCCCGGAAGCAACTCCACTCCATAGGAGGCGCGTTCAATGATTTCGGCAAATGTCCAATTCATTTGGTTGACGTTGCCGTCAGAGATTTGCTTGCCGTTGTGTCGTGCGAGCATGCGCAAGTTGTGGCGCGCACCGAAGAGCGATTCGGATTTTCTAGCCGCAAGTTCGTCCGGAGTTACCAACCATGGTCCGATGGTGGTGGCAAAATCCTTTCCCTTGGCGGGACCGAGATTGAGTTTCATTTCTTCCATCTGGAGGACACGTGCGGACAAGTCATTCATGATTGTGTAGCCGGCGATGTATTGGTCGGCGTCGGCGGCTTCGATGTTCTTGCCGCGCTTGCCGATTACGACGGCGCATTCGAGCTCGAAGTCGAGGCCTTTGAGATGATCATCCTCGATGAGAACATCGCCCTCGCCGAAGATAGCGTTGTGATTCGTGAAGTAGAATATCGGATACTGATCGAACTCGGGGATCATTTCGACACCGCGATTGCGACGTGCCGTGGCGACATGCTGACGGAAGGCGTAGCCATCGCGGCAAGACGTCGGATGCGGCACCGGCGCGAGCATTTTTGCAATTTCAGCGACTTCGGTGACTTTCCCGGAGTTGATTGCTTCGCTGACGAGGTTGGCGAATTCCATGGCGCGCTCTTCACCCTTGAGGAATTCCGCCATCGTTGTCGGAAGTGACGCGCCAACGGCGCGAGCGCCGTCGCTCAGGTCGTAGACTGAGCCGTTCACAAAGATGCCGGCGCGTTCCTGATTATTCTGATTGATGAATGATACAAGCTTCATTCTGAGTTACATTCCCCTGTGTGTGTTCTTTCAAAAGACCCGGATAGACATCGGCGATCACTTCGAGCGCAAACTCAGTCTCGTCCTCCGAACCAGAATTGATACGGATACCTTCGGGGATTCCGAAGGATTTTACGTGGCGGACAATAAGGCCGCGATCGAGACAACGCAAGAAGAACTGCTCGGCGAATTGCTCGGTCGGCATGAGCAGCAGAATCGAATTGCAGTATGTCTTGATGCGAGAGATTCCGAGTTGGTCAAAGCCGTCTTCGAACATGCGGATTGAGCGAGCGTTGACAACCTGTGTTAGTTTCAGGAATTCGTAATCGGTCAGCGCCGCTAACGCGCCAACCTGCGCGAGATGATTTGGTTCGAATGGCAGTTTGACCTTGGTAATGGCGCTGATTAAGCGCTCCGGTCCTGAGGCGAATCCGACGCGCAAACCGCCAAGACCGTAGGCTTTGGAGAAGGTGCGCGTGACGATGAGATTGTCGTATTCGTATTCCAAGCCGTTCGGATACTCGGGTTCGTTTTCGCAGTATTGGCAATAGGCTTCGTCGAGTATGACGGTGACATAGTCGGGCACGCGCGACATAAACCAATCAAATTGTGAACGAGTGAAGATGCTGCCGGTCGGATTGTTGGGATTTGCCAAGTAAATGATCTTGGTTTTTTCGGTGCCGGATTTGACGATCGCTTCGAGATCGAATGCGTAATTCTTCAGAGGAAGCGCGACGAGTCTGCGACCGAGCTTGTTGGTGTTAACGTAGATACCGATGAAGGTGCCTTGCGAAGTCAGAACTTCATCGCCGGCGTCCGAGAAGGCGACGAGGATGTATTCGATGATCGCATCGGTGCCGTGTCCACAGACAATTTGCGAGGGACGTTTGCCGAATTCTTTGGCAATTGCCTGCGTGAGTTCATAGGCGCCGGGATCGACATAGAGATGCGATTGCGGCAGCGCTTGCCGGATTGCCGCGAGTGCCCGCGGCGACGGGCCGTTGGGGTTTTCATTGGAAGCCAGTTTAACAATGCGCTTGAGACCCTTCTCGCGCGCGAGTTCAGAAATCGATTTGCCTGCTTTGTACGGCCAGAGATTTTCAATGTGGTGTGGAATCTTAATCACGGCAACTCCCGGTTAGGTACTGGCGTGAATGATAGCCAATCAACGTGGAGTAAGCAAGCCATTTAGGGCCGTTGCAAGCGCGGCAAATCATGTTGTTGGTTGACCACCGGAGCGCTGTGCCCAGAAATCCGCTGAAGTGAGCACAGGAACGACCTCGAAATCAACGAGGTCGCACCAATTGTCAGTCCAGAGCTTGAGCCGGTCGGCAGAATCTGCCTCCATCATTTGGTAGCAGACTGCGCCGGGGAAGTCTATCCAACTTGAGATGTACTTGACATCGTCAGGCATCATGCGGCCAGAAGCTCTGAAGCGCTCACCGACGGGGTCGATGTCGCCATTCTTGAATCGCTCAATCACCATGAAGAGCATCGATCAGGAAACCGTGCCGACATAGCGGCCATTGCTGTTTTCGTCAAGCCAAGAGCGCGCATAATCGGGGTCGAGTGTCTCTTTGACATTCAGTGTAGGCAGAAGCGGCTCGAACGTATCGATCATAATTGCCCATTCGGAAGTTTCTTTCTTACCGATGGAAGCCTCGGTCTTACCGGGCTGCGGACCATGCGGCAGACCGCCCGGATGCAAGGTGATTGATCCCTCGACAACGCCTTTGCGCGACATGAAATCACCGTCGACGTAGTAGAGAATCTCGTCGGAGTCGATATTGGAATGGAAATACGGCGCCGGAATTGACTCGGGATGGAAGTCGAATGGACGCGGTACGAAATTGCAGACGACAAAATGCTGCGTCTTGAACAGCAAATGCACCGGCGGCGGAAGATGGATCTTGCCGACGATCGGGCAATAGTCCTTGATGTTGATCGCGTGCGGATAGTTGTAACCATCCCAGCCGACGACATCGAAGGGATGATGCGGCAAGGTATACTCAAAGGTGCGATTCCACGCCTTGAGGATCATCTTGAAGTCACCCTCTTCGTCAACGGCATCCATGTGTTCGGGAAGTTTGACGTCGCGTTCGCAGAAGGGAGCGCCCTCGAGCATCTGACCGTATTCGTTGCGATAGTGCTTGGGTACGTCAAACGGGGTATCGGATTCGCAGAAGAGGAGCTTATTGCCTTCCAACTTGTCGAAGAACATCTGGTAGGTGGTACCGCGCGGGACGACAATTTGGTCGCCCGGCTCAAATGGAAGCTGTCCATACTCCGAAAGCAGATTGCCGCTGCCGTGGTGGATAAAGACGTATGCGTGGCCGAAGCTGTTGCGGTAGAAAACTTCTGGGTTCTTGTCCGGATGCGCCGTGGAAACGATGCAATGATTGTTGCGCAGGAAGATGTTTCGTGCGCTGATGAAATCGCCGCCGGTTTTCTTTTTGTCGGTAAAGAAGTGATAATACAGAAGCGGGGCTTCTTTCCAGACAGCAGATTCATTCGGCGTGATCTCGCGAACATCCTTGACGCGAGTCGGCATGTGGATGTGATACTTGTTGGTGTGGATTCCGGAGAATCCGAGAGTGGAAAAGAGTTCCTCGCGGTAGAGCGATTCGCCATCGGGTTTGAAGAAAGTGGTATGGCGCTTGGCGGGAATCTTCCCGAGTTTATGGTAGAAAGGCATTTAGATGCTCCTTTATCGGTACACGAAATCAGATTGCTGGATCCCCGCGTTCGCGGGGATGACAGCTCTGTTTGTTTGAAAGTTCCGGTTATGTGCGCATGAGCGTGCCGCGCAGGGCCTGGTCTTGCTCGATGGCTTCGAACAGCGCCTGGAAATTGCCCTGACCGAATCCCTGAGCGCCATTGACGCGCTGGATGACTTCGAAGAAGAAAGTCGGGCGATCCCCTATCGGTTTGGTGAACAACTGCAATAGATATCCGCCGGAGCCCATTGAAGCATCGCAAAGAATGCGCAGACGCTGGAGTTCGTCGATGTCTTCCTTCATATTGATGTTCTTCTTCTTTAGCTCGTCATAGTATGTATCAGGCACTGCGAGAAATTCTATGCCGTTGTCGCGGAGCGCTTCGATCGATTCGAGGATATTGTCGGTGTAGAGCGCAATGTGCTGGATTCCGGCGCCGTGATAGTGTTCGATGTATTCCTCGATCTGAGACTTGGCGATGCCATCGTAGGGTTCGTTGATCGGCATTTTAATGAGGTCATCTTTGGAGCGGACGACTTTGGAAAGCAATGCCGAATACTTCGTCGAAATGTCGCCGGGGCCGAAATCGAGAAAGGTCTCGAAATCCATCGTCTTGTTGAAGTAGTTCGCCCACTGGTTCATTTCGTTTGTGCGGACATTGCCGACGATGTGATCGAAATGCTTGAGTCCGCCGGCGTTGAAGTTGAGACGCATTTTTTGGTGCGGTTCCTTAAAGCCGGGACGGAAGAGTCCTTTGTAATTGTCGTAATTGATCAGCACCAATTCGGTGTCGTCGTAGATTTTCATGGAAGCTTCGACGACGTAGCCGTTTTCGTCTTTAATCATGTGTGGTGCACGTTCGAAGACTGCGCCGTTGGAGAGCGCGAAGCGGTAGGCTTTGTCGACGTCTTCGACCTGGATGGCCCAGCGCTTGACGCCGTCGCCGTGTTTCTGCACCCAGCCCCAGATATCGTAGGTGCTTGGCTGAAGCGCCGAAGTAACCACGATTTTGATTTCGCTGGAAGTGAGATAGAACGAAATGCGGTCACGGACGCCGGTTTCGGGGCCAGAATAGCCGGTGATGCGCAGTCCGAGGGCGCGGCTGAACCAATAGGCGGCCATGCGCGCGGAGCCGACGTAGAATTCGGCGTAGTCCCAGGTCTTGATTCCGAGGGTATTTGCCATAGCGTGAGCTTCCTCTCATATAGCAGAGTCATCGGAGACGAACACTGCATAAATCAATCTATTTACTCGACAAACGAGCGGTCAAAGTAGCAACCGCTTCGATATTTATACGCCTTGGGCGCTGAATGTGTAAAAGAATTCGGCTCTTCGCCGTGATAGACAAAAGTTAGCAGGACAAGGGCTTGGGCGCAAATGGTTTTTCGGGATGCGAGGAGGCGATGGGCAATAAAAAATGGAGCCGAGGGGAGTCGAACCCCTGACCTCTTGACTGCCAGTCAAGCGTTCTCCCAACTGAACTACGGCCCCAAAAGGGATAGTCAATATAGCTTGGCGAAAAGATTTGTCAACGGAAAGTTTGAGGGAGAGTTGAGACCCCCCCGATTGGTGTCAGAAAATTGAGCAGAGTCCTATTCTTCTCTTGCCATTTTGAGGAGTTTTTCCGCTTGTTTGCGCTCGATGTCGCCGAAATCGCCGCCGGAGATCATGCGGCCAAGCTCGACTACGCGTTCTTCGCGGGTGAGCGGAATCAATTCCGATTCGGTGCGTTTTGCGACCTCGCGCTTGATGGCTTTGAGGTGGTGATCAGCGAAGGAAGCGATCTGCTGTAAGTGGGTGATAACGATCAACTGCTGGCGCGCTGCGAGCTGTTTGAGTTTGCGCGCCACAAGCAGTGCGGTTTCGCCGCCGATACCGGCATCGATTTCGTCGAAGACCAGAAGGCCGACGCGGTCGTTTCCGGCAATGAGCGATTTGAGGGCAAGCATAACGCGGCTGACCTCGCCGCCGGATGCAACCTGGACAAGGGGTTTGGCTTCCTCACCGGCGTTGGCATTGAAGAAGAATTCGCCTGCCATCGGACCCTGCTCACCGAGGTTGATCGATTTGTCTTGATGATTGAGCAATTCGCCGGATGCGTGAGCGGAGAATTTGACCACAAACTCGGCTTTGGGAAGACCGAGCTCGGAGAGCTCTTTCTTCATCGACTTGGAGAGCTTCTTGGCGGCAGTTTCCCGCTCGTGCTGAAGTTTGTCCGCGGTAGTCAGCAAGAAAGTCTGGAGCGGTTCGAGATTGCGTTTGAGTGCGGCGAGTTCCAATTCCATCGAGTCGTTGGAGTCAAGGGCGGAGCGGATTTTTCCGGCATAGTCCAGTACTGCCGTAACGGTGCCGCCGTATTTGCGCTTGAGATTGTAAATGTCTGAGAGCCTCTCCCCTATTTGTTCGAGACGAGCGGGGTCTTCGGCGATTCCGGCCAAGGATTGATTGAGCGAGCGGGCGATCTCGGTGAAGCTGATTTTGACCGACTCGATTTCCTTTTCGTATTCGGCGACAGCGGGATACGACTCGGCGATTGAGCGAAGATTCTTGAGTATTTCGCCGGAGATATGGGCGGCGCCGTTGTCGGATTCGATCAGGGCGACGGAAGATTCCAGCGCGGTGCGAATTTTCAAGACGTTTTCCAACTGCTTGCGTTCGGATTCGAGCGAGTCTTCTTCATTGGGGAGAATTGCGACAGTGTCGATTTCCTGCAATTGGAAGCGATAGAGTTCCTGTTTCTCATTGTTTTCGGCAATCCTGCGCGCCAAAGATAAGATGCGACTTTGAGCGGTGCGGTATTCCGATAGCGCCGCTGTGTATGCGGAGAATGCGTCTGCACATTGGCCATAGCGGTCGAGAAACCAGAGGTGGCGGTCGGAATCGAGCAACCACTGGTGCTGATGCTGGCCGTGGAGGTCGCAAATGCGGTCGCCGATTTTCTTAAGAGTGGCGACGTTGACGCGCTGGTCGTTTATCAGGGCGCGGCTCTTGCCATCGGACTGGATTTCGCGGGTGATGGTGAACGAACTGCCGGTGAGAGCGATGTCGTCATCGGCAAGGTCGCGATTGAGTGATGCGATATCACCAGTGAATTCGCCTTCGATTGTGGCGATTGTTGCACCGGCACGAATGAAGTCGCTGCTGCTGCGTTCGCCGAGGAGCAGGCTGATGGCGCCGACGATGAGGGACTTCCCTGCGCCGGTTTCGCCGGTGATAGCAGTGAAGCCATCGGCGAAGTTGATATCCGCACTGGAGACTACGGCGAAATTTTTGAGTGCGAGACGAGAGAGTTTTATCATTCGATTCGGCAAAACTAAAGGGTGAATCTGCGGCAGTCGGTCACTGGTCTCTTCTGCAAGCTCAACACAAGAGAGACTCTGCACATTATCCTGTGATAGGTATGTCTCGATCCCACCGCAAGCGGTGGGGCACCCAATTCACAGTCGATGTATGAGTCAGCCCATCACTGCCTGATAGCCAATTCGAAAGTTACGTTGTGTCGCGGTCGGGAGCAAGTGAATTGCTTGCGGCTTTGAGGAAACGCGGATAGACGAACAAAGTCACGGAGAACGCGCCAAGTAGTCCGGTGGCGAAGCGCAACTCATTGGCGATGCTACAATGACTGCTTAGGTCAAAGGCGACGTCGACGAAAATCGGGGCGCTCAGGACAAGAAGCCAAGGCAATGTAATTTGCCGAGTCCGAGAGGTTGCAAGTACAAATAGCATGGCTAATGCTAATCCGCCGTAGAAGCCGGTACAGCGGGCACAAAAGCCGAATTGGGAATTGTCGTGAAAGAACGAACGCTCTGGAATTTGATGGCAGGTATGTGAGTATGCTCGAAATAGCGCTAACGGCAAGGTTCCGGTCTGCATCGGATGGCTGAGAGCAGGAATTAGACCGCCGACAAAGTAAACAAAGAGGGCGACCACAGGTGACCAAATGGCCACCCGGATCGCCCAAAGACGGATTGGTGAATCTTTTTGCCGGATCACGGCTGAGCGGTAACTGCCTTGCCCTTCTGGCCAGTACGATAGAGTTCGCCGGCAAGATAGGCTATACCGAGTTGTGCCCAGAAATTCGTGAAAAGGAAGCCGACGCCTAAGGCGAGAATACCGAAATACGAGATGATGTTGAGGACAATTGACATCACCAAGACAATAACCAGATTCATCAGATTTTGCGTCAGGAAAGCGATGATGCCGGCAAAATCAAAGGCATCCGATATCTTACCGCCGACGGCAAAACGCGCCATGATGTATGGAATCAGCAGATACACTGCCAGTACAAAGGGGACCAGAATAATCCAGCCGATACAAGGAATCATAATCAATACAATACTGACAAGCCATACCGGTACTGCCCATAGGAGGAGCATGACGAGGAACATTAGACCTGAAGTGAATTTGTCGCCGAGATTGTCCCAGGCTGGGAGTGGCACCGGCCGGCCTTCGGTGGTGTTCTTGATCAACAAGAGCATGTAGCCGAAGACGAACGGCACACCGATCAAGATACAGGACAACAGCACGAAGCAGCCGCCGATCAGGATTTTCTGCAGCCATTCCGGATCCTCGAACATAAAATTGAATGCACGACCTAGATTATCCATTTTTCCTCCAAGGGGATCGCCTTATCCGACAACTATAATTAAGTGTTCGATTGTATGTTGGTGCCGAGATAAGTCAATGTGCAAGTTGTTGTCAACAAAAAATCCGGAAGTTCAATCCATGGATAAACAAGGGGGCGACCATTGGTCGCCCTTGTTTATCCGGTTATATAACGGTGATTCGAAGTGGAAGTTTAGAACGGTACGAAGTTCTGGACGAGAACGACAGACTGACTTTCAAAGCCGTTACCTTGAAAATAGATCTTCTTTCCGTCAGGGCTCCATTTGGGGTAGGCGCAATGTTTACCGCCGGTTGTTTTGGTAATTGCCTTGGATTCGCGCGTGGCGAGATTGATCACCCAGACATTGTTGGTATTGTCGATATTTCGATTATAGGCCATGTATCTGCCGTCGGGCGAGATTGCTCCCGCGAATTCGTTGTCTGAGGTATCAACCACGGTGTCGGCGTCGGCAGACACGGTCGAGCGAAGGATGATTCCCTCAGTGGTAGTGATTCCCTCCCGGATGATGTTGTCGGTGTAGCAAAACTTGACGTCATCGGAGTGGAATGATCCCCAATATCCGACTTTGTCTTCGGTAGCTTGTCTTGCACGACCAGTAGCGATGTCCATCCACCAGACAGAGCTGCGGCCGGGACGCATCATCGTGAAGATCAACTTCTTGCCGGAAGGCGACCAGTTGAGATCGGTAACCTGCAACAAGGATGACTTGTCGAGGTTGAGGCCAATCATAATGTCTTGAGTCGGCACATCGACATATTGCGCCAGATCGCCAATTTGGGTACCGGCACGGGAGCCGACCGCGTATTTGAAAAATTCCCATGCGCCCTTGGTGCCCTTTACGGGAACGACATATTCGTTTCCTGACGGAGAAAAGGCATAGGCATAACTTGGGTGCTCGGCAAAATTCACGCCCGGCATTAGACGAGTCTCTTTGCCCGTTGCCAGTTCCATGAGATAGAGCTCGAGCGGCATACCGGGGATTTTTTCGTCCATTCGCAGGAATGCCAATTTATCGTTGCCGGCAGGAACCGGAATCATTGCATTGTGGACAACAATTTTCCCTGCCTCTTTTTCGAACTGGGCGAAGGCGCAAGTCGAGAACAAGACGAAGAACAGGGTGATTTTCGATAACCGTGTCAGAATCAAGTCAATCCTTCCTTTCGAGCTAACTTAATGATCCGCTCATTTATACATCGGCTGATTCCAATTGACGAATGATTTTTGGGGGGAATAATTGTGAGAAAAGACGGTAGAGCTTTTGGGGAAGTGGCTTTTGGGTGGCCACGGGTAAGTCGAACCGGGCAGATTCCCGCAAAAGATTATTTGACAACCACTTCCGGCGACTGTAATCTTGTGCGACCTGATAGGATTCACCATTAAACAAACCCTCTTCAGTCGCGTCTAAACTAAGGTTGGAGAGTGTGGGGTGCCGTGATCGAGAACGTCTCGGAGCTGGTAGAACGATTTAAAGCCGGTGACGAAAAGGCATTTAATGAATTGGTTCGACTGTTTGAGAAGCGGATTTATGCACACGCTTATCAGATGGTGGGCAACCATACCGAAGCCGATGAGGTATTACAGGAGACGTTTGTCCGCCTGGTCAAGAATATCACGAGGCTCAAGTCGGATTCAAATTTCGCCAGTTTCGTGTTTAAGATCGCGACCAACTACTGCATTGACATTATTCGAAAACGACAGCGAAAGTATGTCAATGTTGATGATCAGGAATTTGAGGAGTCAGGGAAATTTCAGCTCGAGTTGTCGCGGTCAATTCCGACACCCGAGGATGAACAGGAGAATAAGCAGCTTTTGGAACTGATCAATGCCGCGATAGCTGAACTACCGCCCAAGCAGAGGGCGACAATTGTACTTCACGATGTCGACGGCTATTCCAAGGAAGAAATTTCGCAGATGATGGATTGCCCGCAGGCGACGGTAAGGTCCAATTTGCATATAGCACGTTCCAAGGTGAAACAGCGGCTTAAGGATAAGATCGACGGCCCGGTAGATAAGAAGAAGCGAGAGGATCGACGGTAATGCAGCAGGAACAAAGAGACGACGGATTGCTGGATTTGCGGCCACAGCACGCATCCGGCGGGGATCCGGAAGAAATCGAGAGAATTCGAACTGGTTGCGACTTGAGTCATGGCGAGGTCGAGCGCGAGCTTGAGTACTTGCGTTTGATTTCGGGGCGCAAGGTCGTGACGCCGAACGACGCCTATTTTGCATCGGCGCGTCAGAAGATTTACCAAAGGGTGACAATCCGCAAAGTTACCTGGCGGGAGCGGTTGTTTGCAACTTTGATTCCAGAGTCAGTACGACCGTTGCAGGCGGCGATAGCAACGGCGGCAATTGCAGTTGCGATAACTTTGAGCGTGGTATATTATCCGATTGGAAACACCTTTGAATCGCATTTGACTGCTGAGGCATACGGGCCGTATGTTTCGATTTCGGATATGTACAGCCAGCACGTTGAACCGGAAGAACAGGGTCAATTGACGGAACAGGAAATGAAGGAATACAGGGAGATTCTGCTCATGTCGACGGCAATTCTCGGGTCGCCGTCATCGCTATCGCGATCGCGCTCCCTGGCGCAGTCCGGGAAATAGCGGCAATCTGCCGCATCGGAACACTCAATGGGTCTAATGGTCAAATCTGTCTGTTCGTATCGGAGCCTACCGTGGATTTCGCTTCTGGTGATGTCTGTGGCGTTGCTGGCGCTTAACTGTGCCCAGACGCAGGATCGGAAGGTGCGGTTACAGATGAAGTTCCAGCAGGGCCGTGAGCTGGTTTACGAGCAGGTCAATAAGCAGACGATCACGGTCAGAAACTCCCCTTCTGTCTCACAGGCTTCCCAATCCAAAGGCGAAATGACGCAGATCGTGAAATCGCTATCGACTGACGGCGTTGCCCGAATCGAAGAGACATCGACGTGGAGTTGGAGCGAGAAAGCCGAGGACAGCACGATTCAGATTGTGTCATCAAGTGAGTCGTTGTCGTATGAGATGAATCCTGACGGAAAGATTGGCGGGCTGGAACTGCTTGATCAGGATGATGCTTCCAAATGGAAAGAATACGCCCAGCAGAATTTGGAGCAGTCGCAGCCGACCTTCCCTGCCGAAGAAGTTGGCAAGGGCTATACCTGGATGCAGACGGTGAAGATTTTCATGCCGTCCGGCGAGGCGCTCGATGCCAGTACGACATACGAGGTTAAGGACTTTGTAGAGACGGATGGACACAAGTGCGTAGTGATTGACTATCGCGGCAATCTGATTTTGCCGTTTGATGTGATGGAGTCAGATAGTCTTTCGCGTCGCGGTGTTGATCGAGTAGATGTTACCGGGACGCTGGTTTTCGACTATGAAGGCGGGTATACCTATTCGCAGGAAGAGACGACGAAGGTTACTGCCGAGCGGTCGAAGATTATCGGCAATGAGGCGTCATCGAATACGTTTTACATTGAAGGGGAGCTGTTTTTTCATTTGAAGGATAAGAAATAAGAGGTACTCTCGCGACGGACCTGTAGAGGGAAGTCGGCGAAACACACCCCGCCTTGATTGCGCTCGTTCCTCGCGCACTCAAGGCACCCCTCTCAAGAGGGGAATCATACGGTGCTCTATTGTGGTGCCCCACCTCCGGTAGAGCGCGAAACTACGACAAGACTTCTCCCCGAGGGAGGGGAGAAATTTAAACCGATGTTCACCTTTTCCGGTGTGGATAACAAGTGGAGCGATGTTCGATTATCGTGTTCTAAAGCGATTCCAATCTCAGATAATCAAGAGCTTCGCTTTCGTTCTTTCCGTGTGCTGATCTTAGACCTTCTGCAATAACTTCAACGTACTTCCTCGACGGCGCAACTTGGACCGCCTGATGTTTTCGCACCGGTGATGTGAAAGTGAAAGCGGGAAAGCAGTTGACGTCGGCGAGACGCCAGATTTCGCAGTACCAGCCGGTACCATGAACGACGGATGAACCGACGGAAAGGTTGGTAATCGTTGCAGTGATGTCGCCGCTCTCGAGGCCGTTTTCTTGCAGGAAGATGTCGTTGAATTGGTCGAGCGTGACCAAGTACATCCTGACCAAGGTGATTGAGTCTTTGAGAGTCGGGTCGTAGAAGGCGACGCCGCCGTTGTCCCAGCTTTTGGAGCGTTCAGCGAAGTAGATGCTGCCGGGGATTTCGCCCGAGATATCGCGAGAGGGCGGGGTTTTGTCGCGGCAGCCGCGAGCTTTGGGCCATACCGAGCCGTCGGAGCCGTTGATATAGGCCAAGAAGCGCGACTCGCAGAGATTTGAGCCGTAAGCGACGTACCAGACGTGCAGTTTCAATTGCATCATGCCTTACCGCCTGTTCATTGCTCGATCGGAAATCCCAAATTACAGATGCCGGATGACTTCGTCGGCAAACTCTTCGGTGGTAGCTTTTCCGCCCAAGTCACGCGTTGTATGAGTACCCTCGCGGAAGACCTTCTTAATGGAATTCATGATTCGATCAGCAGCGGTGTCTTCCTTAAGATGACGAAGCATGAGCACGCCCGAGAACAGCAAGGCGCTGGGATTGGCGATTCCCTTGCCGGCGATGTCAGGTGCTGAGCCGTGGACAGCTTCGAATACAGCGGTGTCTAAACCGATATTTGCACCCGGAACGACGCCCAAGCCTCCGACCAAGCCAGCAGCGAGATCGGACACGATGTCGCCGTAGAGGTTAGAGAGCACGAGAATATCGAATTGATTCGGGTCCATGACCAGCTTCATGCAAAGCGCGTCGACAATGACGTCATCGTACTTAATTTCGGGATAATTCTGCGCGACGGCGGCAATCGATTCGAGGAACATGCCATCGGAGATCTTCATGATATTGGCCTTGTGGACGGCTGTAACGCGTTTGCGACCGGTTTTGCGGGCGTATTCGAATGCGAATTGACCGATACGGGTCGATGCGTGAGTCGTGATGACTTTAATTGACTGCGAAACGCCGGGAGTAATAATGTGTTCGAGACCGGCATAGAGGTCCTCGGTGTTTTCGCGGACGATAATCAAGTCGACGTTGTCATAACGCGATTTGATGCCGTCAATCGAATGGACGGGGCGCAAATTGGCATACAGGTCGAGCGCTTTACGCAAACCGACGTTGGCGGAGGAGAATCCTTTGGCGACGAATGTCGTCAACGGCCCTTTGAGTGCGACTTTATTGCGGCGGATGGATTCAAGCAGTACTTCGGGCACCGGTGAGCCATAGTCGGGAATGGCATTGATTCCGGCCTTGATCGGTTCCCAGTCAATTTCCACGCCGGTGGCTTCGATAACGCGCGTCGTGGCTCTGCTGATCTCAGGACCGATACCGTCCCCTTCAATTAGTGTGACAACATGATGACCCATTTGAGCTACTGCTTATCCTTTCGATTATTCTTTTTCTAAAACTTCAAATAACTATCTTCAAATCGACGTGAGAATATAGCTATGACAAAACGTAATGAAATTCAAAACTTTGTGCACCTGCCCGGTAACAATTGCATTACCACAGCAATACGTAATATTCTGAATTTCTATGGATTTCGTTACCCGGAATCCCGGATATATGGGATCGCCGAAGGGATGGGGTTCACATTTCGGCGCGTTGAAGGGCTGGACAACCCTCATTTAGGAGGATCCGGGTCCGGATTAGTTGACTCCTTTTGCAAGAACCTGCATTTGACGTACGACATGGCGGAATTTGCTTCGGATGAAGCGGCCCTTGATGACTTGAGGGCGCAGATTGACAATCAAATGCCCTGTATTGTTCAAGTCGATTTGTTTCACCTCCCCTATTTTGATTCAAAAACTCACTTCGCCGGACATCGCGTGATACCGGTCGGGTATGATGACGACAATATCTTTGTTGCTGACACCGGTTTCCTGAAGATTCAATCGTGTCCCATTGAGAAGTTTATTGAGGCGCGTCGCAGTCAGTTTCCGCCGTTTTCGCATCAGCGAAGACGCTGGAGTCTGGCGCGATTCAATGAGCGTCCGTTTATCGATGAGACAATTACGAAGTCGCTGTATAATGTTTACCGGAAGTTCGAAAATCACATGCACGGATACAATCTGCTGCAGATTTTCGATTTGCGCGACCATATCGAAGACTACAAAGACAAAACAGTGTTGTACCAGCAGATCGAAAAGGCCGGCACTGGCGGCGGGCTGGGCCGGAAGATGTATGCTGATTTCCTTGATCAGGCGTCGCAGATCTATGCGCGATCGATTTATGAATTGTCATCGGCGCTGTATGAACAATCGGCGGCGCTCTGGCGAGAGATTGCAATCAACGCAAGGTCGGGCGAATTGAATGGCACTACAGAGAAGCTCGAGAAAATCTATCAGTTGGAAACTCGGGCGATAAAGATATTCAGTTCATTTGAAGCGGAAGACCTTTAATTAGCCTCGGCTTTCTTCTAACCCTATTGTTTCGAAACCAATCGACCAACGAATCGTGCAGCTTCGCGAATCGTTGCAGTGAAGTCGCGTTTTTCGAAGCGATAGAGGTCCGCTGCCCTGCCGTGGACTAGATTCTGATAGAGATAAGTGAGAATCAAGTTTTCGGTTACCACCGCAATAGACGATGCAATCGCAGCGCCGATCATACCATATCGCGGAATCAAGAAATAGTTGAGCACGATTGCGACGCATAATGCGGAGAACATCGCAAGCGATTTCGTGAACGATTTGCCGCGTCCGAGAATGTGCAGTGTTAAGATGCCGTTTAATCCGCGTCCAATGGCAGCGATGAGGAGGATAAGCATCGGAATAATACCATCAACGAATCCAGCGCCGTACCAACTCAGAACTGGGCGCGCAAATATTGCCAGTCCGATGGAGCCGGCAAGTTGGACCAAGAGCGCCTGACGATAATAGAACGGCGTAGTGACAGCTGCGTCGGCATCGGTTTCGGACGATGTTTTTGGATAGAAGATGGTATTTACTGCGAGACTAACCATCATCAGAGGCGCGGTGAGCCCGATTGCGACGGAATAAACTCCGGCGGCTTCGATGCTGCCGAGTGCAGATAGCATGAAGAAATCGACGCGAGCGTAGAGGAGTCCGATGAAATTGGCGGCAAATATCTATCCGCCGTACTTCATCGAGGACTTGAAGACTTCTGCAGAGGGCTGATTGGGAGCGCCGACTTCCCTTGTTAAGAAGACAACGGCAAGAAGTGCCCCGACACCATAGGTCGCGACGTAGAGCCAGGCCGCTTGCTGTACTTGGCAGGTTGTTGCCCAGACGAGAATCATAAGTGAGAATAACATCAGATAGTTCTGAGAGAGCACCACGGCGCTACGCTTGCCGATTTTGCCGAGTGCAATCAGCATCTGGCTGCACGGCTCATAAATGAGCAGCAGGAGCGCGACAAGCAGAGCCGGCAGGAGTTCTTTGAGGCTGAGATCTTGGAGGTAGCCACTCCAAAATGAGTGCGTTAGTGCGAAAAAACCTACTACCAGAATTCCGGCGCTTAGCGAATAGACAAATACGTTGGAAAACAACTTTCGAGGCGGGGCTAATCCCTTGCTGATGAAGTATTGGCCGGTGAAACCGAGGGCAAGATTGGAAAACGCGTAGAGGATTTCGGCCAGATAAATTAAAAGGGAGATGTAGCCCTTGCCGGCTTCGCCGAAATTGCGTGCAATGAGCAGATTCAGGAAGAAGACGGATACGAGCCCAAGAATCTGAGTGGCGATGATAGCGATGGTAGATTCAAAAAAACGCAAGTTCGGTCTCCCTGGGACAACTGGCACTATATTCCCTCGCGAGCCCGAGTGCAATGCAAAAAAAACGGCGACATGAATGCCGCCGTCGCAAGAACTAAATAACGAGGGACAATTAAGCCCAGTTATTGCGAATCTGCTTGAGGTACTGAGCGCTCTTGCGCAGGCCGAGGCTGGAGGCCTTGTACTGAACAGAACCTTCAGTGCGACCCAGCTTCTTGGCAATCGACACGTTGGAATTGGTGCGGTAGATCTTCTTCAGCGTGTTGATTTCAACCGGCGTCCAGTTCTTGGTGCGGCTGTTGGTGTTGAAGCGACGGGTTGTTCCGGTCGGGCGAGCATTCCACGTGGTTGTGCGTCTGCTCTTGCGGGCCGTGGTGGTTCTTCTTCTGCGATTCATCCTTTGCTCCTTTCGCATGAGGATATAGTTGTGAATGTGACTTCGTCCTGAAGTATTGTTTGTCCTAAATTTGTCTTCGTTAGTTTCATTAACAGTTAATTGTATCGGATCAAAGCAGAGATACTTTATTTTGGAACACAGAAATTCACGACTTTGATGGTGCAGTTTACTTCGCAAGTTTGCATGGTCCGACTCGGAGATCACAGTTTGGACGTAACGGTGACTCGGACATGTCGTTCAGAGTTTGCAGGAAAGCGACCTCGTTGTGAGTTGCGGGTTAGATAGGTTTGGCTAAGAAGTGGATGCGATGTTTCAAATGGGTATGAAAGGCGGCTTTCGATAAGCCGAAATGTTTCAACAATGAACAACCGGACCCGGGGAGTTTTGGCTTTACTCTTTCGTTCCCGTGGCGTAGATTCGGGCTGATGGCCATCTACTTTGTATCCGACTTTCATCTGGGAGAGCGCGATCGCGACCGTGATCAGCGCAAACTCGAGTTGTTCGATAAGTTTCTGTCGAATATCTCAAGCGATCTTAGCCACCTGATAATTCTTGGTGATCTCTATGACTTCTGGTTTGAATATCGCTATCTGATCCCAAAGCACAACCTTTCGATTCTGTTCAGACTTCGCGATCTGGTGAAGAGTGGAGTTAGAGTCACCTATATTTGCGGGAATCACGATTTCTGGATTGGCGATTTTATGCAGAGTGAGCTGGGATTTGAGGTAGAAATGGATCAGTTGGTACTCGACACTCCGCGCGGGAAGGTCCTGGCGCTGCATGGTGACGGGATAGCGCCCTCGGACTATAAGTATCGGTTGCTGAAACGAGTCTTGCGCAACCGGGCCGGAATCGCACTTTACCGTCAACTTCCGACAACCATCGCTTACAAACTGGCGCTGGCGGTTTCGGGAGGATCAAGGCACTATGGCGAACAGAAGCCGAGCGACAAATTCGTATCGGAGTATCACGATTTCGCGCGTCAGAAGTTTTCAGAAGGATACCATGCCATCATCTGCGGACATATCCACTGGCCGGAGCTTGTTGACATAGGTGGAAATTTCTACATCAATTGCGGAGACTGGCTGAACTACTTCAGCTATGTCCGGTTGGATAACGGCAAATTCGAGCTGTCGGCGATGATTTAGTTGCCGTGCGGCGACTCGAGTCCTCGCTTGGCGATCTTGCCCGTCGTCAAGGTTTGGGCGATGGTTGGCACCGAAGCGAGATAGTTGGAATTACCGATCTGATTGATCTCGGTGGTGAGCTCAAATTCATCCTTGGCGAGTGGTGACAGAGGCGCTTGGGTGGCGAAGTTACCAACAAATCCTCCGGCTTCGACGATTCGCTGAACATATTTTCGGCGAAGAGCTTCGACGAAGACGACTTTGCTGCGCGGCACGACGGATAGTTCAACCCCTGACTTGACATCGCCATCTTTAAGCGCGGCGGCAATCAAGCGAAAGTCCTCCAAAGTTCCCCCCAAAACTGGTCCAATGCGGATGCGTTTTAGGCGACGCTCTTGGAATTCGGTGAGGTCGGCGACAAACTCGTCTCGTCCAAGGGAGCGAATCAAAGAACGAGTGCGAGCAATGGCGACAGTCAGATCATCCAAGTAGTAGACCTGTTTGTCAGAAAACGGCACTGGCCAGCGAGTCGCGCCAAATTGGGTGACATAGTTCAAGAAAGGTCTGGTCCGGTTCGAGGATGACGTGTCTCTGCGTGAGGAGGCGCGTATAGGCAAGCAGCGCCATCCTCTCTTCGAGAGTTAGTCGCTCGCCTCCGCACAACTCGATACAAAATGCCTGCGAAAGTGCACCGCGAAGCGACTCCCAAATACAGCAAGCTGAATCGAATGGGGTTTGTTTGCCCTGCTGAATACCAGTTAGAACCACTCGTATCGTCGGGACAATCGAGATTGGCATTGGACGATCTTTGTAAGCGTCGAGCTTGCCGGTCGGCACGATCTCGACCAGTGAAGAAGTAACTGCCAAAACAGCGGCCTCAGATGAATCCGCGAGAATCAGACGACCGGGCTGGAAGTAGCCGTCCGCGAACATCTCGTCGATCGTATGAAAGGTTTGGACTTTACCCTCGGAGTGGACTTGAATGCCAGTCGAGTTCATTTGAACAAAGAGATCGGGAATGATCTCAACAGATTCATTAATCCTGGCGAACCGGTTGCTGAGATGATATGAGACGATTTTCTGAAGGTAAGTCTGTGCCGGTGTCTCTCGCCCAGCGCCGCGATTGAGGCGCTGTTCATCGAAGAACTTGAATTCGAGCTGTTCGAGTTTGAGAATCGTTGGGCGCTCGAGGAGTTTGTATTTCTTGCGCCAGCGGTAGAAAGCCTGTTTGGTGATTTGCAGTTCGACACCGGCTTTCTCGTCATCACCGTAGCGCTCCCAGAGTTCTTTGATCTCCATAAAGGAGTACTTCGGGAATATTGACTTGCCGACGCCCTTTTTGCGACGCCAATAAGCCACCAGCTGCTCGGATACTCCGCCGAGGGCTTGGCCGATTTTCTTGTCTGTGCGGTAGAGCTTTTGGAGTTGCAGCAACTCCAGCTTGGTCGGAATTCGGCGACTGCTCACTTGTTCTGGAAATACTTTTGAAGTGACTTATAGACACTCTCAAGCGACAGCGAGATTACGCGGACATCTCCAGTAGTCGCCATGAAATTGGAATCGCCGGCCCAGCGAGGAACGATGTGAAGATGCAAGTGCCCAGCAATACCGGCACCGGCGGAACGACCGAGATTCATCCCCAAGTTGAACCCTCGCGGCGAGAATTCCTTTTTAAGGGATGTTACCATAAACTGAGCCAACTCCATCATTTCATTGAGGATAGCAGGATTGAGTTTTTCAAGGTGACCGACATGGGAATTCGGAACGATCATGAGGTGGCCGGAAGTGTATGGATAACGGTTAAACACGATGAAGCAGTTTTTTGCGCGGTGGAGGATGAGGTTCTGGCGGTCTTTCTTTTCGCGGACCATTCTGCAAAAGACACATCCCTTTTCTTTAGGTCCGCGGATGAAATCTCCACGCCACGGGGCGAACATGTGCTTGGTCATGGCAGTGGAATTATAAGCAAGACCAAATGGACAAGCAAACGGAATATAAGAATGCCAGCCGCCATTCGGTGGATGGCAGGAGTCTTGAAGAAAGAGGAGATTAGGAAGGGCTCTGTGGTTTGCGAGAACCTGGGAGAATACGTGCAGGGTTTCCCATTGCAAAGCTCCAAGCCGGGATATCGTTGACGACCACACTGCCGATTCCGACGATTGAGTGCTCGCCGATAGCAGCACCGATGATTGCACCCTCGCCAATCCAGACCTCATCTCCGATTTCAATTCTCCGAACGGCTCCGCCAGAATGAAGATCGCCCATTTTAGCGGTGCTGCCATGTTCATGAAGTCCCGAAACGATGGAGACCCTGCTTGCGACACGAACCCGCTTGCCGAGATCGACGAGACCGATAATACAGTATTCACCGACGCCGGCCTTGAATTGGACTCTAGCTTTTCTGGTGGCGAAAAAGCTGCCAAAGCTGACAATAGCTGTAGGATGGCAATAGTCGAGGGTCATGACATAGAAGGCGGCACGAGCGTACTTGCCCGCAAAGCCAGGGATCAACGACATCGTATGCGCTCCCAGAAGGTACAAACTCTCAGTTCGACCGACGCGTTTTTCGATGAAAGAGAGCGCCGCCCAAGGAAGCGCGAGGATGCCCCAAAAGGCGATGATTGTGTATCGCACCAGTTCCTTGAATCCTGAAAGCAAAACTGTGTTTCTCCCGTCGCCTAATAGATGTCCATGTAGATACGATTAACGTCGCGAATTCCGTTCGGCACGATGCCGGGCTTCAACTCGCTCATATAGAGATTCAAACGACGCGGCAAGGCTCTGAAGCGCAGTTTGCGAAATGGCTCGATATTGGTGTAGCCGATATCCGGCAGAATCGCCATACGGAAGCCAGTTCCCAGCAAGTGAGTCAGACAGTCGCCCATAAATTCAATCTGCTCGGACTCATTGAGATCACCGAAGTGGACATTCTCGAAGTAAAGGTTGAGCGAAGCCTCCTTGTCGAGGACTTCGAGCAATAGCAGGTTCGCGAAAGCGCGAGTCTTGCCCGCCGATTCGTAAACGAATGAGCTAGTGTGCGGTCGATCAATGAAAAGGAATTCGACATCGAGCGGACTGATGATCCTGCGCAGATCGCAACCTCTGCCGATCTCGGCAGCTAATACACTGACAGAAGCGAGATCGTTTCTGACCATCTGGCGGGTGTGCGCCGAGGGCTGGGTTGAAAGAACCGGTTGCAAAAGATCTCTACGCGCGCCGATGTAACCGAGATTCTTGACGAGTTGCAGTTTGCGATCACGCTTGGCGAAGATTCGTTCCAGCGAGATGTTGGAGACGGCGCCATCTTCGCATATCACAATGTACAGATCGTAGTCGCGCTCCATCGATTTCTGCAATAGCGCGACTTGTTGCGGACCGTTAAGACCCTTGCCATGGTATTCTGTAGCGACAGTCATGAAGCTGCAAAAGACCGCGCGGTAGGACTTCCCAAAATACTCGACGTCGAATGGCATGAATGCGACATACGAGGCGAGATTCCCCTTTTCATCGATCTGCCCTACCGTGAGTGTCGGGTCGCCAGTGGGACGCATAATGTGGAGTTCAAGAAGACCAGGGTCGTATTTCCAACACGGATGCTCCCAGGTCCTGACAATCAGGTCGGAAACGACATTGAGGTCCGGATTAAAAACAAATCGGAATCCCGGCGCAGGCGATACTGGAGTTTCCAAGTGACTCATTTCCCAAGAAAGAGCTGTTCGGCAGCTTGCAGGCGCGATCGGGTCTCGTCGACACCGAGTTGCAGAAGGACTGCATGCACGAAGCGTTCAAGTCCGAAAGCGATGCAGCCGGTATGGACGCGTGAGCCGTCGGCGGTCTGAATTCCGAATCGGTCGCCGAAGAAGTCCTCATGGTAATTGAAAGAACCGACTGCAATTGTGTCATTATCGCGAACCGGCATTCGTAGTTCGTACTTGAGCTGGTTGGCGAGTTGGAAAAAGCGCTTAGACTGGAAGTCTGACGTGAAAAATGGATCGACAGCCGTCTCGATGAAGGCGGTGAGATCAAACATTTCCACCATTTTCCAGATCATATCAAGGCCGCGTTCGCGCTCCTTAAGGACGCGGTCTCGTTCTCCAACGAGAACAATCTCACGCATGCTGAATTCCCAAAGACGCTCGACGTTAGCCATGTTCTTAGATTCGTAGCGGAAGCACCTGTTCACAGCAGTGAATACTTTTAGGCCGTTGTCATCTGGGGTGAAATGAGTCGACGAAAGGAGCCCGTAGGTGTGATAACATACTGCTGGCGAAAGGCAATACTCTGGTGTCTCGAATTCGTCGATTGAATCGAGGTTGAGTTCCTTTAGACCGGCATGCCGCTCTGAGAACCGGGCGATGCCATCGTAGTCTTCCTTGAGGTGAATCGCAAATGTCAGCGAGTGGGGAAAAGAACTGAGATATCCAGCCTTACGCAGCCAGTCGGTTGGGATCAGGACGTTATACTCCTGTGGCACGGCACCGAAGTGCTCGACACCGAGCCGCTGAAAAAGGCGGTCGATTCGGGCTAAAATCTCAAGGAATTCTTCGCCCCTAGCCATTGTTCCAAGTCCTTGTCGATAGAGACCCGTGTAGTCAGCTCCCGACGCAGCAAACAAGGAGGAACGAGTGGTTTCTCGTTGACGAATAATTTCCGGTTTGATTTGAAGGCGCCCGGATTTCATTTTGGCAACGAGCTTGCGGGCCTTGATTTCTACGTCCTCAAGATTAGCGTTGTCCTGCAGCTCTATATGAAGGATGCCTCCAGCTTCGATAAATCGACAACTAGTGATCAATTGATCGCAATAGCAGGCTCTCTTGGCAATCTCGATACCGACGTCTGTCGGGATGGCACCTTCAATGGCGATTTCGAGCGTTTTCATATAGTTTCTCCCGTTTGGGCGGCAACTAACTTGACGAGTTCCGTTAAAGTCCGAGCCTTAACAAATTCCGTATCATCGATTGTGATAGCGAACTTCTCTTCTAACGCGAGTAGGATGGCAATTGAATTGACTGATTCGACGCCGACTTCAGCATAGAGATCGCTGGACTCGGGGATTTCGCCGGTCACCCTTCCGCTTTCACGTACAACATCAGCTACTTGTTCAAGAATCTTACTCATTTCGACCACTACAATTTGTCCTCTGTCGGGGTATGATGGGAATGGAAATTCGTGGCAAATTACACCCAGAGTCGGTGCTTGTCAAGGCTGATTGTCTCAAGCAGGGCGTCACCGAATCCAAGGATTCGGAATCTGTTAAGCGAACTAAACCAAATCACCCGCCCCGAGTTACGGGGCGGGTGACAATCATCAAGAATGCCGTTCCGGCCGATTAGACGGCGACGGTTGATGGCCGCTGAGCGGTGGTCGTCAGCTCGTGGACGTGATCGCCGAAATCGCGATAATGCTGGTCAGCCGTCAAGAATACAACTTGGAAGTCCTCGGAGATTGCGCGAAGCGCACGTTCGGCTTCGGACCGTCTTACCTTGTCGAGATTGACGAACGGGTCTTCCATAACCAACGGCGGTTTTCGGTCATTTACCAGAACTTTGACCATTGCCAAACGCAGCGATATATGCAGCGAATCGGCGGCACTGACTGACAGCGAACTTTCGCTATTGTGCCAGTTGATTCCGTCGGAAGAGATTTCACAGGCGAGGCTGTGCCGGTCAAGGCGAACTTTGGACCAACTACCAGCAGTGAGCGCGCTGAGATAGGAGGATGACTCCTCTTCCAATAGCTCAATTGAACTCTTGAGCACTTTGCGCCGCGCTTCTTCAAGGTAGCGGGCAACGATCTTGAGTTGTTCTGATTCATTGCGCAATAACTCAGCCTTGCGCTTGCCTTCTTCGATACGTTCCTGCAGGGGCGCCATGATATCAGTACCTGACTCAAGGAACTCGAGCTTGTGGTTGAGCATTTTCGCTTCTTCGCGCAGCCGTGTCAGTTTCCGATCCAACTCGGCGACCTCGCGCTGGAGCCCTTCCAAGTCAACGGCAGAAACGGCGTAAGAGCGATATTGCTCAAATATCTTGCCCTGCTCGTTCATCTTGTCGGTGATTTTTGCGAGGTCGATTTCAAGATCCTTGAGGTTGTTTTCGCCGAGAATTGCTTCGTAACGAACGACCATATTCTTAACATCGCGGTCAAGATCGCGGTACTGCTCGTAACTTTCGGCCATTTCATCAACGTCTTTGACCTTGAAACGGCGCAGAAGAGCATCAAGAGTCTCAACGTTTTTGTGCAAGGTCTCGCGTTCATCTTCGAGCCGGGTTTTGACTTCGGAATATTTGGCTTGAGCTGCGCTGAACGCGCGCTGCCCGGAGAACCACAGTCCAGCGGCGGCAATGGCCACGACAAATGCTGCACCGGCGGATGCTAAGAATAGCGGGTCTTTTGCATTGAGATACACGACTACACCAGCCGCGACGGCTGCCAAGGCGCCACCGACAATGTAGCGATACCACCCTTTCGGTGTTGCCTGATCGATAGATTCGCGCTCGCGTTCGAGGCGTTGCTCAAAGTCCTGGACTTTTCCTTCGTAGATGGTCCGTTGAGTCGCCAGGCTTTCGCAGGTCTTTAGGTCTGCACGTTCGATTCGGGTGAGCGACTTAAGAGTGTCTTTCTTGGTCGTGATCATGTTCTTGATTTCCTGCGCCTCGCGAGTACGGCGGGTTAAATCGAGATACAGCTCACGTTCTTTTTCAAGATTCTGTGACGCTTCAAACGCCAGTTTACTTTTCTTGAATCGCTCGTGCTGCTCGTCGAAACGCAGTTGCGAATCCTGAAGTTCGACATTGTTGGTGTGGACCCGTTTGCGAGTCTCGAGCAATTCTGCGGTTTTTGATTTGGCGGTCTGTAATTCTGCTTCCAATCCGGCGATACGTTTTTGAATTTGTACTATTTCCCCGCCCTGAGAATCACCGCCCTCGAGTTCGTGAACGCGCGCGCCAAGTTTTTCCAGCAGGCGCGAGGCGAGAACTTCATCTTTGTTGCTATTGAACAGGCGTTCCAGTTTGTCTTTGACAAGATTGGCGTGGCGAGTGACGCGTGCAAGATCGCCTTGTCGCAAGAACGCCGTTGCTTCGAAGAAATCGCGCTCGGTGAATCCGAGAGCCTTGTATATCTGCTCTTGAACTTCCTTGTGCGAGTTCCAACGAGTGCCGGTTTCCACTTCTTCGAGCATGGACAATTCCGTGGAGACATCCTTGGTAAGTCGGTAGTGTCGATTGTCGGAGACGTATTCGAAGTGCAGCAGGAAAGGATGTTCTGATTTCCAATTCGAAAAGCGGCTGATCGTGGGAGCGAGGCGTGCAGGATCTTCAAACAAGACGGCACAAATGGCTTCGGCAATAGTCGTTTTGCCAGATTCATTGCCTCCAACTACGATATTGATTCCGTCTGCAAACTCAAAGGTCTGGTCTTCGAAGCGACCAAAGCGCTTGATTTCGAGTCGCAATATTTTCATTAGATCACATCCTTGCCCGATAGAAGCGCGCGTCCGGTGGACATGGCTTCAATGTATTTGGACTTCAACTCGCCCGGGGCTTTGTTGATACTATCCGAGAGTAATGCTGTGTATTCGCCGATCAGGCTGCCGCCGCTGTCGTTATTGGGGCCGAATCCGGCGACGGATAGATTGCGTTGATCGCAAATCTGCAAATGACAGAAATGATTGGCTTGAGATCGCTCCAATCCGGAGAGATCGAGGAATCCTTCGCCACTGCCGGAACCGGAAATCTCAACTCTCAGCAATGTGTGGTCACCGGCGAGTTTCTGCAGTTCGCGTTCGATTTCGATATTGTAAAGAAATTTGGTGGTGTCGATAACGAGTCTCTTCCAGTTGAGTTCGCCAATCGGATTAGGTTCGGCGTTTAAGTGTCCGACTTCAACATCCAGCATCAAACAGAGTCCGCTTTCGGTGGAGTCAAAATTTAGCACTTCGGCTGCCCCGCTGGAGTAGACCTTGGTAGCCCACTGCTTGAAATCCGGATTGCCGCCGATTCCGACGACGTCGAAACTGTCTTTAAGGACTACCTGTTGCATCATCGGGCTGAGCAGTCCTACCTGAGCGACCTCGAATGCTTCACGGTTAGCGACAATGAGAAGATGAGCACCTTCGAAATTGGCTCGCTGCGGAACTCGCCAGCCGCTTTGAGGGGCATCCGGTCCGTAGTCAGGGACACCATAGACGGTGATGTTTGAATCTGCAAAATTGATCGTGCATTCGTGGTCGGCACCAAGCACACAGATGTTGTCGGGCCGGTTTTCCACTGGCAAGTGATGGTAAATCGAGTTGTCATCGAGGCAGTCAAGACTTCCAGGCACGATTACGAACGGGATACGCCCAAGACGTTCGGCTTGTCGATAGACAAAGTCTACCAGATTTCGCGATACGAGATTTGTGGCAAACAGATTGCCGCTTACAACCAACAGGTCAACGCTCGACTCTAATGCTTGAGAGACGCATTTTTCAAGAGCGTCCTTCAACGCCTTGCGAACGAGATCGCCGGATTTTCCGAGTCCGGGAAACTGACGACCGAGTTGAAAATCGGACGCGAGAAGGATTTTAGCCATATAAGTCAGCCTCCGCCTGATCGCCCGATACTGCGCAACTGCCATTCTCGCAGAGTGGAAGGGCGAACCTGTTAAGTTATTGTTCGTTCGGCACTTGCAGAACGACAAGCACTCGGCACCGGGAATGAACAATTCCGGGCACACGAACGCCTTGTCTTTTTAAGTTATCGGAAGAATTGGACGCTGAATTGAGCGGTATTAGAGAATCAAGTCGTTCACTTTGCGCGAGATTAACACCGGCGGAATGGCTCCCTCATTTAAGAGTAGATCATGGAACCGTTTCGTCGAGTATTCACTTCCCATCCGCTGCTGCAATGAGGTGCGAATCTCTTTTAGCTGTTCTTTCCCGAGCAGATATGTCATTGGGACAGTTGGAGTAAGCGTGTATCGACTGACTTCCTTTTCGATGTATTCGATTGAAGAGCCGAGCTTCTCAACCATCCAGTCAATAGCTTGCTGATAGGTGAATTGCCCGGTCTGAAGCCTGGCATCGACAATGATTCGAGCGGCGCGGAAACGAATGCCACCGGCAATTGCCAGTTGCTGGCGGACGTCTTTGCCGTAAAATCCGGCATTATAGACGGCTTCTTCGCAGTAAAGAGCCCAGCCCTCGACAAAAAGGTCGTTGCGTTGAATACGGCGGATAAGCGAGGTATTGCGGTTGGCTAGCTGGAGCTGCATATGATGGCCTGGATAGGCCTCGTGCACGGTCGATGAGCGGAAACCACGTCGATAGCAATAACGGAAAAGCGCGGAGCGATTAGCGTCATCCAGCGAATCAGGGAGCGGACGCACATAGAATCTGCCGGTTTGGACCTGCTCGAATGCACCCGGCGGCTGGTAGGCAATGCCGCCAATTATATTTGCAAGAAACTGCGGAGTTTCTACTGGAATGCAGTCGCCGATATCTGCCGGGATCGTGGCGAAGTCGTTTTCGACCACCCAGTTTCTCACCTGCTCAATCTCCCATTGAAAGTAGTCGAGCACATCGTCGCGCGTAAAAGTGCTGGGAATGAAAGTATTCCGCTCCTCCACCGGAGGAAGGCTGTCGACAATCGAGGCCAGAGAGTCATAAGTAGTATTGGCTTGGGCGAACATCGTCTCGCCGAACCTCAACAGCGAATCGACATTGAAGTCGAGGAAGTACTGCGTCGTCAAGAGACGATTGTAGACCTCTCTGCCGATGGCAAACGATTGGCCCTCGCGCTCAACATAGTCGTTGAGGAAATCGGAGTAGTCCTGAAATGCTCCAGCGGCAGCAGCGAACTTGACATCTATTTCACTCTGTCGCTCCGGCACCTGCGCACTGTAGAAGGTTGAGACATCGTTTAAGAAAGTTGTGGCGTTGTCAGATTCATCCTTTGCCAATACGCTCCAGACCTGGGGTGGATTCTTGATTTGCTTCTCACCGGCAATCAAGAAATCGGGCAGTTTGGATAGTCGTTCGAGAATCAGGGTCAATTGTTCTGTCACGCTGAGAGATTGCGACAACATAATCAAGTAGATGCCGTTGATTGCGGTCGAGCTGTAGAGCTTCGGATTATCACGGTAGAGGATTGTACTGGTCAGGTAGATCACCTGAGTATCAATGTTTGAATCCAACAACATGAAGTCGATTTTGGCGTCAGTGCTCAATTCCGCGAGTTTAATCTTCTTGAGATTCGCTTTGACTTGACGGAGTTTGTTGACCATACGGTTGATGGCACCGGTTGAGAAATCGGGATAGCGTCCGTCATAGCGGTGTTCACCCATTTCTGTTGCATGGACAGGATCAAACTCATATTGGATTATCAGATAATCTTCAGCGATTTTCTGAAGTTGTTCTTCGGCGGTCAGCTTGGGAGCGGCGTTGGTAGTAGGAACAAGGACGAGTAATATCAGCAAGCCGCAGAGTGTCAAAATTCGAGTCATTCGTTTCTCCATAATCGTTATGTGATCAGGAATCTATCATATTCGATTCTACAGTCAACTTCAATACTGAGACCGGAAACTCAAGATTATTCCTCAGTTGGAGGCTGGAAATCGGGGTCGCGTAGCAAAGTGGCGACGGCTTCGATATGTGCCGTTTGCGGAAACATGTCTACCGGAGTGACGCGCTGCGTGACATAGCCAGCTTCGGCGAATAGTTCGAGATCGCGAGCCAATGTAGCTGGATTACAAGAGACTGCGACGATCTTGTCAGCTTTGAGTCGGACAATTCGCTGGATAGCTTTTTGCTCCATCCCAGCCCTCGGCGGGTCCGTGATGATCGTGTCGAAGTGTCGTTCAGACTGGGATAGCTCGACAAGGAGTTTGCGGACGTCTCCGGCTATGAATTCGGCATTATCGATTTTGTTCAAGGCGGCATTTTGCTTCGCCATTTCGATGGCTTCGGCGTTGAGTTCGATTCCCAGCACGCCACCTACCTGACGAGCGAGATAGAGAGCAATGGTGCCGCAACCACAAAAGAGGTCCAATAGTTGTTGATTAGGTTTTGGAGCTACATGATCAAGAATGACGTTATACAGGGCTTTAGTTTGGCGGCTATTAGTTTGGAAGAAGGAAAATGGAGTGATACGAAACTCGAGGTCGCCGATTGTTTCGGTAAGGTGATCTTTGCCATGAATCGGTATCAACTCATCGCCGATGGCGACATTTGCCTTTTTGCCATTGACTGTGTGAAAGAATGAAGTCAGACCAGGCACGCTCCTGACAATTCTTGCAAACAACTCGTCACGGCCGGCAAATTCGCGGTTGAATGTCACCAGATTGAGCATGAAATCGCCGGTGAGTTTTCCCTCGCGTACAACCAGAAAGCGCAATTCGCCTTCGCCGGTGCGCTCATTCATAAAGGGGATCTGCAGATCGATGGCGGCGCTGCGCACAACTTCCAATGCCTGCACGGATTGTTCGGATTGAAGGTAGCATTCTTTCAGGTCGAAGACCTTGTCGAAGCGCCCGCGAACGTGCATACCGACAGCGGGATCGTCATCATGATGTCCAAAGGTGTATTCCATCTTGTTGCGATAGTAGAAAGTCTCGCCGGCCACGACCGGAGGCTCGATCGGGATGTTGGACAGCTTGCCGATTCGCGCGATAGCTTCTTTGATGAATCGTGTTTTAAACTCGATCTGGTCGGAGTATTCAAGATTCTGCCAAGTGCATCCGCCACAGCGGGTGAAATTGGAGCAGCGAGGTTCAATCCGGCGAGGAGACGGCCGAAGCAATTCCTTGAAGCGGGCAAAGGCATAGCGACGTTTGGTCATAGTGATCTGGCAGGAAATTCGTTCCCCGGGAAGTCCCTGATCGGACATAATGACCATGCCGTTATGGTGACCAATAGATTTGCCGGTGAGGGCAAGGTCTTCGATTTCGACTTCGATGGTGTCGAATTTTCTTAGCTTCTCAATCATGAGGGGCAACATAGTGAAATTGGAGCGTTCGGCAACCGAGAAAACGGATGTCGGTCGATAAAGGAATGTGTATAATTGGCGTTGTAGAATATTGTGAACAGCATCAGCGCTACACACTAAAGAGGATTGAAACTACGATGAGTCTATGTAGAGTAATCGCGATTGGGATAATTGCCACCGGTTTCGCGGTCGCAGCAAATCTGGTTGGAGCAAATCCGGCCGTTATTAAGCCATCGCTCACGGGCAAGGTAAGTCAGAAGCCGCAACCAATCGGCGGCGAGATTAGATTCAGCGCTACTCCTGAATTGACCAAGCCATGCACGCTTCGTGTCGAACTGGTGAACCATCTCCAAAGCAATGAAACTATGGTGTTCCGCGTCACGAAGGGTGACATATATACGATGCCAATCTTCCCGGACACGGTCGTCTGGGAAGCGCCGATTGATTCCGGCGCAGTGAAGTCGTTTAGCTTCGTGTTCACGCCAACGCTGGTCGGCAGTCACAAGATTGCATTTGAGAAGAAAAACGAGAGATCCTGGTCAGCGATCGGAACGATATTTTTTGCGATCAGTGAGGACGGAAAGACTATTTGCGCAGGACCAACTGAAACATGCCGCACCACATTGGTACCGCCACACAGCCGGCAAAATGAAGTTCCAATCGTGGTGGAGTTCCCTATCAATCAATGGGAGGCGAAGAGACTTCAAGACCGTCATTTCAGCTCAACGTTCAAGATTACGCCTGGAGCCGGATTCAAGGACACGGTATTCGTTGATTTTGATCTGGAGTGTCATGTTTCGCTCTATACACAAGTGCAATTTGTAGTGGAGCACTCAACGAATATTGCTGTTTCAAAGTTGCCAGAATCGTGGGGTGACAAAGCGGGTCCGGCGAAAGACTATCGGCATTTGAGTGGGAGGTTTGCTTTTGTGCCATTGAAGGCAGGCTTGTCGCAGTTGACATTTCAAGTTCTGGGCAAGCACCCATTGGCAATGGGAGGCGGGAGGATCAATACCGATTTTGCGATGTATGTCGTAATCGGCGAAGCTGGGGGGGTACTGTTCGCAGGAGATTTCGATCCGTATACGCGTTACAAGGATGCGGCAGACCCGATGATTGGTTCACTCAAATCAATTCTCAGCGTTGCCAAAGGTGATTTCCGGACTCGGTTGGCTATTTCGCAGCCGGACTTCCGGGGACTGGAAGTGGACGCGCGCGACGGAGTAGATTCCGCTGCCGCTGACACAGCAAAGAAAACTGAATAGCCTTTACAGGAACGACGATTATTAGTTTGATCGGGACGGCGGAATTGGTTTGCCGTGCGGGTCAAGTCTGGGATCGTCCAAGTGAACCGCCAACGCAGCAGCAAGTTCCGGTGTCATGATATGTTCGATATCGTCGGCGTCACGATGGAGATGGTCCTCCGGCAATTCGAATTCCCTGCTCAAGAAAAGTTCCCACAGACGATGATTACGGAGAATGCGTTCGCCTTCCGCAATTCCAGCCGGCGTTAGAGTGAGAGTTGAACTGGTCAATGTTGCCTCTTTGCGTTGCTGGAGACGTTTAGATCCGCGCAAGAGAGCGCCTGCAGGCATTTTCAGCGTCGCTTGAAGCGTCGCAAGCGGGATTGGAGATTCTGAGTAGTCGGCGACTTTGACAGCTTCTTTCAAAATGTTCTCGAGAAGAATCTTGCGGCGGAGACGAGCAGCTCGCAAAGCGCGGGCAATCAGACCATAGCGCGGCGACACGAGCAAGGACACTACAAAAAAGATGAATGCCGTGCAGACGATGGCGCCTGCCGGCGAACAGTTAAGCCAGACAGAGATGTATAGACCACTAACGGCTGAGACAATTGACAAGGCACCTGCAATGACGAGCATGCGGGGCAGGCGATCCGACCAGAAGAGCGCTGTCGCGCCGGGCGCGATCAGCATGGCGACTACCAGCACAGAGCCTACGGCTTCGAAGGAAGTCACCAGGACAAGCGACAAGAATCCCATGAAGATGTAGTGTGTCCAGGCTGAGGATATCCCCAGCGCATTTGAGAGCTGAGCATCAAACGCGGTGATGAGCAGCTGTTTGTAGAATAAAATTATTCCGACGATTATCATCCCGGCCACTGTCAGCATTACCCAAATTGAGGTTTCGGGCACGCCAAGCAAGTCGCCGTAGAGCACGCAGTCGGGGTCGAGATCGACATGGGAAGCGAATGCCGTGAGGAGAACGACGCCTATAGCGAAGAGCGTCGAATAGACAATACCCATAGCGGCATCTTCTTTTACCCGGCTTTTGAGATGGATGCCGTTGATCAAGAGTGTTGTGATGAATCCAACAACGCTGGCGCCGATTAACAGTGGCAACGAAGCGCGCGAGTTGGAGATCAGAAACGCGATGACGATTCCAGGGAGGACGGTATGTGCGAGCGCATCGCCCATCAGTGACAGGCGCCGAAGGACAAGGAAGCATCCAAGGAGGCCGAGAGCCAAGCTTACGAGGCATGCGATCAGGAGGCCTTTGATCATCCAAGCATAGGTCAAGGGTTCGATGAACATCTGGTGCAAACTCATGCCGGGCTCCGATGCGGATCGACTCCGCCAAGTGTGCGTTTTCCGAGAGTAGCCTCAAGATGTGCTACAATATCCGGAGTCAGGACATGCTCGATACGTTCGGCGTCATAGTGAATGTGGTCGGTGCCGATGTCGGTGAATTCAGAAAGATATATTTCCCACAGCAAGTGATTGCGCAGGACGCGCTCACCGATTTCCGCACCGGAGACTGTCAACCGAAACTGACTCGGGGAATCAAAGAACAGGAAGCGGTTCGAATGCAGTCGTTTCAGCAACGGCAGTAGTTTCTTGAGATCGCGGTTATCGAACTTGATGAAATCGGAGACACTGATCCAATTGTCCCCTGCCTTGTCTGCCTGACCAAACTCGACCGCGGCTTTGAGAAGATTCTCCTGTTCCATGCGCTGGCGACGGCGGATACGGCGGATCGTTCGCGGAATGATGCCGTCATTAGGAGCGAAGAGAATAACCAAGCCGAACAGGGCTGAAGCCGCAAGAACGACCACCGGACCGGTCGGTATTCCGGGGAGGACATAAGACAGGAAGGCACCGATGACGCCGGAAGCCAAACCGAACATTCCGGCAAGGATGATCATCATGTGTAGTCGCTTGACCAACAAGTACGCCGCCGCGCCGGGAATAATCAAGAGCGCCGAGACAAGCACGACACCGACAGCTTGCACCGAAACGACGATGGCGAGGGTAATGAAGACCATCATAGCATAGTGGAGCGTCTTGACGTTGAGTCCGATTGCGGTCGCGAAGGTTGGGTCGAAGGACATTGCTTTGAGTTGACGGAAGAAAAGCGTGATGAGCGCAATTGATACAAGCAAGAGGCCGGCGGCAATTTGGACGTCATCGGATGAGAGCGCGGCGGCCTGCCCGAAGAGGAACTTGTCGAGGCCTGATTGGCTGCCGGTGCTTGAGCTCTGGATATAGCTCATCAACACAATTCCGAATCCGAAGAAAGCGGTGAATGTAAGTCCGATGGCGGCGTCCGGTTTCACCCGGCGTTGCCGTTGAACAAAGCTCAGCACAAGACTGTAGAGCACACCGGCAATGACTGCGCCGAAAAACAGTGGAATAATCGATTTGGAACCGACAACGAGGAATGCCAGGGCAATGCCGGGTAACAGTGCATGTCCGAGCGCATCGCCGACCAATGCCATACGGCGCAGGATTAGAAAGCAGCCCAGTACTCCGCCGAGGATTCCGAGGAGCGTACAGCCAAGCAAGGTGTTTACTACGGTGGGCGAGCTGAGGCTGAAGAACTCGGTAATTTGCTCGATCAACGAAGTTTGCTGTATCTCGGAAATCCGCGCAGCAAAAAGCAGGTGCGGAATCAAGATAACTGTTGCTGTGAGAAGACTATTTCTTAGGTAGCGCGCCATGGAGTTTTGTCGCTTCTGCGGCTTCAGTTAGAATTGTAAGTTTACCGCCGTAAGTTTTTTGCAGCAATTCGGGCGTGAATACTTCGGCAGTTGGACCAAACGCGACTTTGCGCATGTTGATCAACAGCAGATAGTCGAAATAGTCTTTTGCCGCCTGCAAATCGTGATTGACCACAACGACGGTATTTCCCTTGGAACGCAATGCTCGCAAGAGGTCGATGATAACCCGCTCGGTTGCGGCATCGACGCCGACGAACGGTTCGTCCATCAGGTAGATGCGGGCATCCTGCGCAAGAGCGCGAGCAAGAAACACGCGCTGTTGTTGGCCACCAGAGAGATTTCCGATCTGACGGTCGGCATAGCCTGCCATTCCGATTTGATCAAGTGCCTCTTCGACCTTTGCCTTGTCTGCCTTGCTTGGACGCCCGAATAGCGATAGTTCACCGTAGCGCCCCATCATGACAACATCACGAACCGTAACCGGAAAATCCCAATCGACTGATTCGCGCTGTGGAACGTAAGCGATATCTTTTCGGCGACGCTGGAGTTCTTCACCGTAAATCTTCACGTATCCCGAAGCCAATGGCAGCATACCCATCACGCCTTTGATAAGGGTGGACTTCCCTGCTCCGTTGGGGCCGATGATTCCGACGAGTGCGCCCTCGGGAATATCGAGGTCGATTCCCCACAACACAGGGCGCTTGTGATACGAAATCGTCAAGTCGTGGATTTCAATCGGAGGAACGGTCATTACTTCCCTCCCAAGGCCGCCACAATGGTTCGCACATTTGAGGAGATCATGCCGATGTAGGTATCGGCTCCACTTCCGACCGGGCCGGTTGAATCGCCGTAAAGGGTACCGCCGACTTTGACGCCGGATTGGCGGGAGATTTCCTCGATCAATTTGGGATTTACGGAAGTCTCAACGAAGATCGCCGGGATGCTATGCTGTTTGATGAATTTCACAATGCCGGCAACGTCTTGACTGCTGGCTTGGGTCTCGGTGGAGATACCCTGTACGCCGATAACGGTCAGGCCGTATTCTTTGCCGAAGTAGTTGAAGGCGTCGTGGGAGGTGACGAGATAGCGACGCGATTCGGGAATCTTTGCCATTTCGATCTTCGCCCAATTATGCAACGAGTCAAGTTCCCTCTTGTAGGAAACTGCGCGAGCAAGAAAAAGGTCTTTGGATTCTGGGGCGAGATCGGAAAGTGCTTTCACTACGTTGTCGACAGCAAGTTTCCAAGAAGGAATGCTGAACCAGATGTGGGGATCGGGATGGCCGGCTTGTGCCGGGTCATCGACTGCAGGCATTCCGTCGCTGACGGTGATGATCGGTCTCTGGCCGCCGGCGTTTTCCACGAGTTTGTCCATCCAGCCTTCGAGTTTGAGGCCGTTGCGGAAGACAATTTGCGATTCGGCAATAGCCATGGCATCACCGGGAACAGGTTTATACGTATGTGGGTCGGCGCCAGCAGCCAAGAGGCCGCGGACTTCAACCTTGTCACCGCCGATTTGCTTTACTAAATCGTAGATCATAGTCGTGGTGGCCACAGCGCGCGGTATCCCAGCGGCCAATCCAAATTGTGCCATTGTTAGTACTAAGATTCCAATCAATGCAAAACGCATTTCTATACTCCTTAGATTTGTTCAACCAATACTTGTTGCGCGGCCTTGAGGCCGACGAATTGAATTTTACCCGAGACACGCACTTTGAGCGATCCGCCAAACTTCTCTTTCTCCAGAACGGTGATGCGGCGATTGGGAAGTATGCGCCGTTCTTCGAAGTAGCCGAGTAACTCGGAGTCTTGCCCCATAACTTGCGCGACGACGGCATCGCATCGAGTCTCGATATCGGAAAGCTTGAGGACTTTGCGAGGAATGATGTTTCCGTCGGCATCAGGAATGGGAGCGCCATGCGGATCAAAGCGCGGATGCCCGAGCCATTCGTCGATGCGCGATTCGAGCCGTTCTGAGAGTGCGTGTTCGAGGACTTCTGCTTCCTGATGAATCTCATCCCAGCTCATACGCAGACATTTCTGCAGAAACAGCTCAACCAATCGGTGGCGGCGAAGAATTTTGACGGCGCGGCTGCGGCCGGCTTCGGTCAGCCGAACGCCATGATACGGGCTGTGTTTCACCAAGCGAGATTGCGCGAGTTTCTTGAGCATACCCGTTACAGATGGCGCGGAGATGCCCAATGATTCGGCAATAGCGTTGGTAGTGGCGAATTCTTCAGTTTCACCGGTCAACCGATAGATACCTTTGAGGTAATCTTCGGTTGAGATTGAGCTGCGAGTCGAGTTTTTTGTCATACCTACTAATTTATTTAGTTATGCCTAAATATCGTTTCGTATATTATACGACAAAGTTGAGCAATTAATTCAATTATTTTTGACAGGGAGAGGCAGATGCACCGAAAAGCACTCATAATGGTAGTAGCGATAGGATTATTTGCAATAGGGGCGAATCCAGCAAGCGCCGAATTCAAGCGAGACTTAAGCACAGATCGACCAGACAAAACGGAGAGCCCATATACGGTCGAAAAGGGGCGATTTCAGTTTGAGCTTCAACCGTTCAGCATGGCGTTTCGGAATAGTGAGCTTGCCGGAGGGACTAAGGAGTTTCTTCGAACCGGAGATTTTGGCGGACTGGCAAAGTACGGAGTGTCCGACAATGTGGATGTTCAACTCCTGCTGATGTATACCGGCGAAAGTCGATGGTTTGAGTACAATCGTTCAGCAGGTGGTGAGTGGTTCGAGGACGATTCATCGGTTGGTCAAAGTAAGTACCCGGCGGTAGAATTTGGTGACCCACAAATACGCGTCAAGATCAACTTGAAGGGGAATGACGACGGAGGCTCTGCGTTCGCATTGATGCCATATGTTACGATTCCGATCGGGGCCGACGAGGCGACATCGGACAACTGGGAAGGTGGACTGATTGTGCCAGCGGGCTTTGCAATCAATGAGAGGATGGGTGCAGGCGTAATGGTCGAGTTTGACTATGTATCAGATGAAGGCGGTGACGGACACCATCTGGAGCTTGTTACCTCGGCAACGACCGCAGTGGATGTGAGCCGGATTTTCGGATGGTATGTCGAGTTGTTTCAAAGCGTAGATTTGGCCGGAAATCAACCGTGGGTGCCGACGTTTGATACCGGATTGACATTCGCAATCGGTGAAAACGTGCAGCTTGATTTGGGAGTGAATTTAGGGTTAAACAGATACGCGGATGACTTCACGCCGTTCCTGGGGTTCTCGTTTAGACTGTAAAAGCGGGCGATCGACTACCAACCGAAGATGTTGATTCTCCAGATGTCGTTCTTGGTTACGAAGATGATCAATATGATTAGAAAAACGAAGCCGACCTGTTGGGCGATGGCTCTCCCCTTCATGGAGACGGGGCTGCCTTTGATCTTTTCAATCAAGAGGAAAAGGAGCTGGCCACCATCGAGTACGGGAATTGGCACCAAGTTAACGACGCAGAGATTGACACTAAGAATCGAAGCCAAGAACAACAGAGGCAACAGTCCCTGTTTGGCGGCTTCCCCAGCGGCTTGAGCGATGAAAAGCGGTCCGCCAATTAGTTTGGAAGAGACCGAACCGGAGATGACGTCTTTCAGGAATTGGAAGATCTGTAATACGTAGAAATTCGCCATATCAAAGCCGCCCTTGAGCGAGGCGAAAAATCCCATGCTTTCGTATTCGATTTGGCGCGAAACTCCGATTTTGCCGATAGTCTCGACCTCGCCCTGCATGTTCATCACTGTGTCGGGGCGCGTGGTAGTGAAAGCGTACATGGTGTCAGCGCCGCGCAGCCAAGTGAGTTTGATTTCCTGTGCAGGCTTGACGGTGACCAGACCGTACATTTCCTCAAAGGTCGATATCGGTGAATCATCAACGGCGATGATCTGATCTCCAGCCTGAAGTCCTGCCGCGGCAGCGGGATCGCCTTCGACGACGGTACCAATCACCGATGCTTGATTGGGCTTCGGCTGGCCATTGACCAAATAGATTCCGAACAGCAAGAATACTGCGAGGATGTAATTCATAGCAGGGCCGGCGAAAATCACCGCGGCGCGCTGCCATGCCGGCTTTGACATGAACTCATACGGACGACCGTGGATGTCGGCCTCGTCGGGACGTTCACCGGACATCTTAACGTATCCGCCCAACGGTATCCACGAGATACAATACTCGGTATCGCCTTTGCGGAAACCGATCATTTTAGGCGGAAAGCCCAGTGAGAAAGTTTCGACGCGAATACCGCACCACTTGGCTACGGCAAAGTGACCAAGTTCGTGAACGAATATGAGGAGTCCGAGGACGAAGATGAATGAGAGTATTTCTAATATCACGGTTTTATTAACGCCTTGTTCTTGCTAAAGTTCCGCCACTAATGAGCGCTTCGGTTGCTTTGCGGACCTTGAGATCGGCTTCCAACAAGTCGCCAAGATTCATTGGCGATCCTGAAATCGGCATTCCGAGCGCCTGTTCTACAATCGCCGGAATTTCGGTAAATTTAATCTCTTCCGCAAGAAAAGCTGCGACTGCAATTTCGTTGGCGGCATTGAGAGTCAGCGGTGCGAACCCACCGTCGCGCAAGGCGTTGTATGCCAACGATATCGACGGAAATCGGCGAATGTCTGGTGGTGCGAAATCAAGACTGAAAGGAGCGGAGATATCGAGTCGCGGAAGGTTGGTCAAGAGACGACTTGGGTATTCCAAGGCATAAGCGATAGGCAGCCGCATATCAGGAGGCGAAAGCTGGGCAATAACGGAACCGTCATGGAACTGCACCATTGAATGGACAATTGATTGAGGGTGGATGACGATTTCGATGGAGTCGACATCGATGTTGAATAAGTAATGCGCCTCGATAACTTCGAGGCCCTTGTTCATCATGGTCGCTGAGTCGATGGTAATTTTGCTGCCCATAGACCACTTGGGATGACGGAGCGCCTCAGCTACAGTGATGTCTTCGAAGGTGTCAAAGGGACGCTGGCGAAATGGACCACCGGATGCCGTAAGTAGGAGCTTTTCGACCTCGGAGTGTTTTCCGGATTGCAGGCACTGGAACAGTGCCGAGTGTTCGGAGTCGATCGGGAGGATTGTAGCACCCTTACGAGCGGCGGTTTCGTTAAGCAATTCTCCACCGGCGATCATTGACTCTTTATTTGCGAGAGCGAGGTTGAGTCCGCGATTGAGAGTATAGTATGAGACTTCGAGACCGGCTGCGCCGACAATGGCGTTGACTACAATGTCGCAGTGCAAGTTATCGATCAGTTTCGAAACACTGGAATGCCCAGAATGTAAATGGATTCCGGTAGGAAGTGTCGAGTTCGCTACGGAAGCCGCAGATTCATCGAACAGGTGGACGTTTTCAACAGCAAACTCCTGCGTTTGTTCGAACAGGAGTTTGTGATTCTGATTGCTGGAGAGCAGCACTATCTGGTAGTGCTGCCGATTGTTTCGGACAATATCAAGGAGACTCGCACCGATAGATCCGGTCGAGCCGAAGACGGCTATTCGTCTCACTTCTTTTCGTAGGCCTTGATAATCTTGACCGTCTTCAACGGACGATCGGGAGCTGGAGTGCCTTGGGGATCAAGATAGACATCGGCGCCTTCGGTCTTTTTCTTCAACAACTCAGCTTTCCAAGCGGCGTCACTTCTGATTCTGTCATTACTGCCGGATGTTTGGGTTTTTCCGATCTTTTGAACGACGTCAAATCCCTTGATCGTGTTGCCGAACACCGTGTATTTGTGATCAAGAAAATGCGCGTCCTCAAGGCAGATGAAAAACTGACACGAAGCCGTATTCGGACCCTGTGGCGAGCGTGCCATCGAAAGGGTGCCGGCATGATGAAGCGAATCATTGAATTCCGCATTAAGTTTCTTGCCTGAATCACCCATACCAGTGCCGGTCGGATCGCCGCCCTGAATCATGAATCCAGACATTACGCGATGGAAAATCACGCCGTTGTAGAAGCCTTTATTGGCAAGTTCAAGGAAATTGGCGACATGCTGTGGAGCAACTTGCGGGTAGAGTTCAAGCTCGATAATGCCTTCAGATGTTTCAAGGACAACGATCGGTTTCTTCGTCTTGGCATCTTCGGCATTGACGGTCATGAACATCGCCATAAGCACAATCATCACTTTCAGGGTAAACTTCATTTTGATCCTCTCTTCAGTTGAGTGAAGGTTAAGTTGTTAGTAATTCAATATATCAATTCTTTTACTGCAACCAAAACGGTAAAACGAATAGCGTCGCAGCCCGATACAAATAGCATCGGCTACCATTCTTATACGCCGAAATTGTTTTGTACGAACCGATAAATACGGGAGGGTAAAACATGATTGGCGAACAAATGCAGCCGATGGGAAATTCATTCGGGCGCGAGAAATGCGCCCTTATTTGTGCTTCTTGATGCAGTCGAGGCGATTTTTCGCCTTTTCGCGTGAGTGCTTGGCAACTTCGCGGTCGGTTGACGACAAGTCCATATTGAGAAGACCCTCGGCGCGCTCCAATTCCTTCATGGCACGGCCGTGGTCGATCTCGTGGACGAATTCGGCGGTATCGGCAAGGATGGTAGCCTTGTTGTTCGAGACCTCGATAAATCCGCCGGAGGTTGCCATCCAGAGTTCCTTGTTGTTCTTGTCGCGGAACTTGATCTCGCCGACTTTGAGCGTCGAGATTAAGGGAGCGTGATTGGAAAGGATGCCGAGATAGCCTTCGCCACCCGGCACCACCAGCGATACGACTTCGTCTTCAAAAAGAATGCGTTCGGGTGACACAATCGACAGCTTGAACGACATTATGCTTTTCCTTCACGCATCTTCTTCGCCTGCTCGCGAGCTTCATCGAGACTGCCGACCATATACAACGCCTGCTCCGGCATATCATCGCAATTGCCGTCGATGAGTTCACGGAATGAAGCAATCGTGTCTTTGAGCTTAACGTAGCGACCCTGACGGCCGGTGAATTGTTCAGCAACAAAGAACGGCTGTGACAGGAAGCGTTGAATCTTGCGTGCACGTGAGACGATGATTTTCTGATCTTCCGAAAGTTCGTCAATTCCCAGAATTGCAATGATATCCTGCAAATCTTTGTATCTCTGCAAAATGTTCTGCACACCGCGGGCGACGTTGTAGTGTTCGTGTCCGACAACGTTCGGATCGAGAATACGCGAGGTCGAGTCGAGCGGATCGACTGCCGGGTAAATTCCCAACTCGGAAATCTGACGAGACAACACGGTTGTGGCGTCCAGATGTGAGAAGGTTGTTGCCGGGGCAGGATCGGTCAAGTCGTCTGCGGGTACGTAAATGGCCTGCACCGAGGTGATTGAGCCGGACTTGGTGGACGTAATGCGTTCCTGCAAGGCGCTCATTTCGGATGTCAGGGTTGGCTGGTATCCTACTGCGGACGGCATGCGTCCCAACAGAGCGGATACTTCGGAGCCTGCCTGCACGAAACGGAAAATGTTGTCAATAAACAGCAGCACGTCCTGATGTTCTTCTTCGCGGAAGTATTCGGCCATTGTCAGGCCGGATAGTGCGACGCGCAGACGCGAGCCTGGGGGCTCGTTCATTTGGCCAAAGACAAGAGCGGTCTTTGCCAATACACCGGACTCTTTCATTTCAAGCCAGAGATCGTTGCCTTCACGGGTACGTTCACCAACACCGCAGAAGACTGAGTAACCGCCATGTTCGGTCGCGATATTACGAATCAACTCCTGAATGATAACGGTTTTGCCTACGCCGGCGCCGCCGAAAAGACCGACCTTTCCACCCTTGGCGTAAGGTTCCAGCAGGTCGATGACCTTGATTCCAGTTTCGAACAGCGTGTACTTCGTCTCTTGTTCTGAGAGCGGCGGTGCGGAACGATGAATCGGATAGCGCTTGGTGTCGGCAGGAAGCGGGCCGATCTTGTCAAGCGGTTCGCCGAGCAGGTTGAAGAGACGGCCGAGCGATCTTTCACCGACCGGCACCGTAATCGGACCACCGGTGTCACCAACTTTCATTCCGCGCACGAGACCGTCGGTCGATCCGAGCGAGACGCAGCGCACGATGTTGTCACCTATGTGCAATGCTACTTCGATGGTTAGGTCGATTCCCTTGGCGGGGTCTTCAATCTTGAGTGCATTGAGAAGGTTCGGCAATTTATCCGATTCGAACTCGCAGTCGACGGTCGGACCGATTACCTGAACGATCTTTCCCCAGTTATCAGCCATTACAGCTCCTGTATTTGGAATTATCAAAAATATTCATCATCACTGATTAACCCCTCAACGCCTCGGCACCGGTGACGACTTCGAGGAGTTCCTTGGTAATCGTCGCTTGACGGGCTTTGTTGTACTGCAAGGTAAGGGCGTCGATCATTTCGTTAGCATTGCGGGTTGCCTGTCCCATTGCGATCATACGTGCTCCGTGTTCGGAGGCGAATGTGTCTGCCAGCGCCATCTGCGCGATAGTCAACGCATAAGAAGGCATCAACGATTCGAAGATGTGTTCGGGATCGGGCTCAAAGATATAGTGTTTCTGCGACTTGTTATCTGCCTTTGGCGGTGCAATCGGCAAGAAGCCGTGGACGCCGACGCGATAGGAAGTCGTCGACAAGAACTTCGTATAGATAAGCTGAACCTGGTCGACATTGCCGGAGACGAACGACTCGATCAAGAAATGAGTCAGGTCGCGAACAACATCAAGATTCATGCGGCCCTGCATGTTCTTATAGACCTTGGCAATCGGCCATTTCTGACGGCGGAAGAAATCTTCGCCCTTCTTACCAACCAATACCAACTGCGGCTGGAACTGCTCGTTCTCCCTCATCCACTTGGTGGCAGGTCGAATGATGTTCGAATTGAACGAACCGCAAAGACCGCGGTCAGATGTAAACACCACCAGCATCTTGCGCTTGACTTCGCGCTGTTCAAAGAACGGATGGTCAATCGAACCGGCGGCTGCCGAGATTTGCTCCAAGATCAAGCGCATCTTCTCGGAATAAGGGCGCGACTGTTCGACCATTTGCTGGGCACGGCGCAAGCGAGCGGCCGCGACCATTTCCATTGCTTTGGTGATTTGCGTCGTGCTTTTGACGGCGCGAATTCGTTTACGGATGTCGCGAAGTGTTGCCATGGTTTACTTCATGAACTCCGCTTTGTATTTGGCGACTGCTTCTTTCAGTTTTGCTTCTGTCGCATCATCGAGAGTTTTTGAATCGCGAATGACATGAAAGATGTCGGGATAATTCTTCTCGATGAACGGGTAATATCCGTCTTCAAATGCCTTAACGCGTTCAAGCGGTACTGAATCGAGGTATCCATTTACTGCGGCCCAGATGATGGCTACCTGTTTCTCGAGCGGCATCGGAATGTACTGACCCTGTTTGAGAATTTCTGCCGTACGAGAACCGCGCGTCAACTGCGCCTGAGTGGCTTCGTCGAGGTCGGAACCGAACTGAGCAAACGCGGCAAGCGAGCGATATTGCGCCAAATCGAGACGCAATCTGCCGGCGACTTTCTTCATAGCCTTGGTCTGTGCATTACCGCCGACGCGCGATACCGAGATACCGACGTTGATGGCGGGACGCGTACCTGAGTAGAACAGATCGCCTTCAAGGAAGATCTGGCCGTCGGTAATCGAAATTACGTTTGTCGGAATGTAAGCGGACACGTCGCCAGCCTGAGTTTCGATGACCGGAAGTGCGGTCAATGAACCGCCACCGAGCTCATCAGACAATTTGGCAGCACGCTCCAATAGGCGCGAATGCAAGTAGAACACGTCGCCCGGGTAGGCCTCACGTCCCGGCGGACGACGAAGCAGCAGCGACAATTGGCGATACGCTTGCGCGTGTTTGGAAAGATCATCGTAAACGCAAAGGACGTGCTTGCCTTTGAGCATGAAGTATTCGCCCATTGCGACACCTGCATACGGTGCCAAGAATTGCAGCGGAGCTGGTGTATTCGCTGAGGCAGCAACGACGATAGTATATCCCATGGCGCCGTTTTCTTCCAAGATGCCAACTGTTTGGGCGATCGTGGAAGCTTTCTGGCCGATGGCGACATAGATGCAAATTACGTCAGTGTTCTTCTGATTGATAATCGTGTCGATGGCGATAGCGGTTTTGCCAGTTTGACGGTCGCCGATGATCAATTCGCGCTGGCCGCGGCCAATCGGGATCATCGAGTCGATGGCCTTGAGGCCCGTCTGCAACGGCTCTTTCACTGGCTGGCGCTGTACGACGTTTGGCGCGGGTGATTCGACGTTGCGAAATTCCTTGGTCGCAATCGGACCCTTGGCATCGAGCGGCTCGCCCAGCGGGCTGACCACGCGACCTACCATAGCCTCGCCCACAGGGACCGATGCAATACGGCCCGTGCGGCGGACGGTGTCGCCTTCGTTGATTTTGCGATCGTCGCCCATCAACGCTACGCCGACGTTGTCGGCTTCAAGGTTGAGCACGACGCCAGTGACGTCACCGGGGAAGGTCACGAGTTCGGACATCTGGACGTCACGAAGACCCCAGACACGCGCGATACCATCGCCGACCTGCAGAACCGTACCGACCGACTCCATCTCGAGCTTGGTCTGGTAACCGGCGATCTGCTGTTTAATTATCGAACTTACTTCTTCTGGTTTCAGAGCCATGTGAACTGGACTCCTCTATTTGTAATCATTATTCTCATGTTCAGTTGGGCGCGCAGACCGCGCCGCTACGGTCTATAATTAGTTTACCTTCAACTCCATCAACTGCTCGCGCAGGACTTCCAGTTCGTGGCGTACGGAACGATCAATGATTTTGTCGCCGACGATAGCGATTACACCGGCAATAATTTTTTCATCGACTTCTGGTTCGAGGTCAATTTGGCGGCCAGTGAGCTTATTGAGTTTGGCACGGATGGCGTTGACCTCTTCCGGTGTCAACGGGACAGCCGTGATCAACCTAGTGCCAACGATGGCGCGACTTTCATTGTAGAGCGCTTCATACTCGTCGGCAATTTCGACCATGAAATCGGTGCGGTGTTTCGCGACGAGAAGATGAATCAGGCTGTAGAGGTTCTCATGAACCTTGCCCTGAAACACTTTGTCGACGACAGCGTGTTTATCGGAATCGAGCAATTGCGGCGCGGCAAGAAACTGAATCAATGAGTCGTCGGCCTTGAGAATATCGGCCAGACTCTCGAAATCAACTTGAACAGTGTCGGAAGACTTGTTCTCTTCCGTGTACTCGAACAGGCCGTGCGCATAACGCCGGGCAATGATCTGTTTGTCCAAAGCGCGCTTCCCTTACTTTACTTTCTCAACGTCTTCGATGAAGCGACCGATCATCTCGCGGTGCTTCTGCGTATCGAGACGTTCGCGGATGATCTTCTCGGTGGCGTCAATCGTCAGGTTGACTACGTCTTCCTTGAGTTGGATGCGCGCCTTGGCGAAATCCTGCTCGAGTTCGGACTTGGTGCGAGCCATGATATCTTTGGCTTCGACGCGCGCATCGTCCTTGATCTTGGCCGCGATTTTCTCGCCTTCTTGGACCGCTTCTGTCAAGCGTTTGCGGGCTTCAGTGTCAATATCGCGCAGTTTAGCTTGATATTGCTGATTCAGCGATTCGGCTTCGGCATTCTTAGCATCGATTTCATCGAAGCTGTTCTTGATGCGCTCGCGACGTTCGTCGAGCAGGCCGAGCAGCGGCTTCCAAGCGAACTTTTTGAGAATCCACAGCGCGATGATAAAGCCGATGATATGCGTTATCAGCTGGGGGATTTCAATTTTGAGAGCGCCTAATATTTGATCTAACAAAGGTCCTTACCTCATTCAACTGTTAATCGATACAGCGGGCGAAGCGACTAACTTCGCCCACCTGAATCTTTCGGATTAAGCAATCTTGCCCTGGAGCAGGAAGAATGCGACCAATGCGTAGATGGTCAACGCTTCGATGAACGCAGCGCCGATGATCATCGCGGTCTGAATCTTGCCCGCAGCTTCCGGCTGACGACCGATGGCTTCCATCGCCTGTCCAACCGCACGACCCAGGCCCATGCCCGAACCGATAGCGGCCAACCCGATAGCGAGCGGCAGCGCCAGAGCTAATGCAAATCTGAAATCCATGTGACCTCCTGACTAACAGTTATTAAAAATTAATGACTTTCAGCGTGTTCCTCGTGCGGCAACATCATAGCGATATAAATTGCCGACAACGAAGTGAATACCAGCGCCTGAATGGTGGACATCAGCAGGCCGAGGAAATAAAACGGCAACTGAAGCGGCACACCAACGGGCGAGTGCATAAAGGAGAGCATCATGATACCGACGCCGGTAAAGGCGGCGATCAGAATGTCTTCTCCGGTGATATTTCCAAAGAGACGTAAAGACAATGAAAGCGGCTTGGCGAATTCGCCGATCACGTGAATCGGCAAGTTCAACGGCACCAGACACCAGCCGATAACGTCGCGGGGCGAGCCCATCAAGTGGAAGAACCAGCCACCGACACCGAGGTGTTTGAAGCCGACAGCTTGCGAATAGACGAATACAATCAATGCCAAAGAGACTGTGATCGTAGCCGCCGAGCTGGGAGCTTTCAAGAACGGGAACATTCCCATCCAGTTCATTGTGAGAATGTAAACGAAGAGCGTTCCCAGGAACGGTGTGTAGCGGCGAGCGTGATCGCCCAACATGCTATGGAAGAAGTTGTAGAGTCCTTCCACTACCAATTCGACCAGGCTCTGCAGACGTCCCGGGATCATCTTGCGCTTACGGGCGACAGAGGTCGAAACCACGCACAAGAAAGTCAAAGCCACAAAAGCGAAGATGATGTTTTCCCAGTGATATACACCAGAGAAGGCGTCTCCGAAGGCCTTGTACGCCATGTGGAGGATATTCGGAAGTTCGTGTGACTCTTCATGAGCGCCGCCATGTGCAGCACCTGCGGCATGCGCCAAAGTATCGGCGACTTGGCCGACTTCATGTTCAGTCGTTGAGACAATTGTCAGAAGATATTGCGAGATCAAACGGTGCCCTCCGGCTGTTTGGTGCGGACTCCCGGTACATCAAGACCGAGAATCAGGCGACCAAGCACTTTGAGAACGATGACAGCAAACAACAACGAGAAGCCGGCAAGCAGCGCGTAGACAGAGAAGAACTCCGACGCGACAATGAAGTAACCGGCGACATATAATAAAGGAAACTTGAGCAATGCCAGAACCGCTGTTATTGACTTGCGGGCTTCGTTGGGAGAAACGACTTCTTTGATCAATGTACGGATGAAAAAGAGATTAATCAGACTCCAAGCGGAACCTACGAAAAGCCAAGCCCGATTTTCCAATCGAAGTAATAGGAAATGCAAAGGGAGACGACCAGCGACACTACTGCCGTGGTCTTAATGATGCGTGTTATGAATTCCAATCCCATCGCTTGTGAAAAAAGTTACAAGTCCTTATTGACCTTACGCACAATATTGTAAATTTCTTTGCCTGCCGCTACAAATCCCAGAATTAAAAATATGGCTATGAACCAAGGTCTGGTACCCAACCAGTCGTCAATCAGGCTTCCGATGAAGTAGCCCACTAAGGGACCTACTGCCATCAGAATTGGAATCGTACCAAGTAGGCTGACTTGTCTAAGAGAGCTGGATTTCTTCTCATCTTTTTCCGGCATCTTCAGACCCACCTGACTGTAGGCGCCAAATATATGAAGCGTGAGTTGACTGTCAAGCAATTATTGCGCCAGAGGTTTAGCAAAATCGGACCGAAAGTAGATTAGATTCAACCAGATTGTTGACAATACTACGTTCTGCACCTGTTTCCATTGGTTTAGGGCGTTCGCACACTATTCGAGTAACGCTATTAGTTCAGACGTCGTCGTTACGGGTAACTTGCAAACGAAGTTGCGGCAGACATAAGCGCACGGTTGGCCGCTGGACAGGGCACGACCTTTGAGAATCGGGACGCGATTGGCTGTAGTGTTCGCCGTTGGCGATTCGGGATTGAGCAGGGCAATAGCTCTTCCGGGTGCAAAGGTAGAGTAGGCGCATTCGATGAGTCTGCGAGTTGCTTCGCTACTTTCATCCCCTACGATGGAAATCTCGTGAGGATGGTGGATGGTTAGAGCGGCGGCGTTCAAGAGATTCATGTAGGCCATTGGTACTTTGTTTGCGTTGGCGGCAAGGGACCGCAGCGCTTTTTCGGCAACAGTACGATACTCCGCTTTGTCGAGAAGCACAGCGAGGCGCAGCAATGCGATGGACGCAACAGAGGTTCCTGAGGGAATTGCGCCGTCATAGCTATCCTTCTGACGAACCAGCAGATCATTTTGATCGGCAATGGTCATGTAGAAGCCGCCATTGAGGGAGTCTTCGAATCTTGCAATCATTTCGGTAGCAAGCTTATCGGCCCAGTCGAGCCATTTGATGTCAAAGTCGGATTCGTACAGATCGACGAGCCCGTTGAGCAGGAAGGCATAGTCGGTGATGAATCCGTGCTGTTTGACAGTACCGTTTCGATAAACACGATTGAGTTGACTGGATGAGTAGAGTGTTTGGTGAAGGAAGCTCGCGCACTTTTGCGCTGCTGAACGGTATCTCATGTCGCCGGTTATCTGATAGCCGCGCGAGAGAGCAGAGATCATCAGTCCGTTCCAATCGGTAAGAACTTTGTCGTCCTTGTTTGGACGAGCTCGGAGGCTGCGGACTTGGAGAAGCTTGGCCTTCATTGCGGTGAGGCGCGACTCAAACTCAAATTCACTCAGAGAGTATCGGCCCGCAAACTCTGCTGTCGCAACTCGAACATGAAGTATTGACCGCTGGTGTTCGAAATTGCCCTCGTTTGAGGCGTCGAAATAGTCGCAGAACATCTTGGCGTCTTGTGGCCCGAGCACAGACATGATTTCGTCCGGTGACCAAACGTAGAACTTGCCCTCTTCCCCTTCGCTGTCGGCGTCTTCGGCGGAGTGGAAACCACCGGAAGAATCCGTCATATCGCGCAGAATGTAGTCGAGCGTTTCGGAAACGATGCGCTTGTAGAGCGGTTTGCGCGTTAGCTGAAAGGCGTCGCAATAGGCGACTATCAGGAGCGCATTGTCGTAGAGCATCTTCTCGAAGTGCGGAACCAGCCACTGAGCATCGACAGAGTATCGATGAAAGCCACCGCCCAATTGATCGTAGAGGCCGCCCTTAGCCATCTTATCGAGGGTGAAGGTTACTGCTTTCAGGAGGCGCGGCTCTTTGGTTCGATGGTATTGGCGCAACAAGACCGAGAGAGCGTAACTTGGCGGGAATTTCGGAGCACCGGAAAAGCCGCCGTCAATCGGGTCAAAGCGTTGGAGCATTTGACTCACAGCAGTGTCAATTGACGCCGGATCAAATGCAGTGGGTTCGGGTAGTGACTGTAAAACTGATTGCAGACGTTCGACCGCAGTTTGCGCGCCATGAGTTACTCCCTCGCGGTCGGTTTTCCAGGCTTCGTCGACGGCATAGAGAATTTGGGGAAATCCGGGTCGGCCGTAGGCGTCTTGCGGCGGGAAGTAAGTACCACCGAAGAACGGTTTGGCGTCGGGTGTCAGAAATACCGACATCGGCCAGCCGCCGGAACCGGTCGACATCTGCACAAATGACATGTAGATGTCATCCAAATCTGGGCGTTCTTCGCGATCTACTTTGATGTTGACGAAGTGTTCATTCATAATTGCTGCAATCGAGTCATTCTCGAACGACTCGCGTTCCATTACGTGGCACCAATGGCAGGCGGAGTAGCCTATCGACAGGAAGATCGGTTTGTCCTCGGCGCGGGCTTTGGCGAATGCTTCCTCGCCCCACGGGTACCAATCGACCGGATTGTGGGCGTGCTGCAAAAGATACGGAGATGTTTCGTTGACAAGTTTGTTGGTATGTGAGTGCATCGAAGTGTTCCTATATTCAGTGCAGCCGGCTGTCGCGACGAAAATGAACCATAGTATTACCGCCGCCACGGTTGCAGCAGATTGTGCTTTCATCAATGGACTACGCAGCGTGTGGTATATACGATTGTTTGTTGTGAGGCGAGGAAATAGTTAGGCGACTGGGGATTTCATTTCAGCTGATGCCGGCGACTTGGCGGACTCTTCTTCGCGTGTCTGGATGTAGCGACGCAAGTAAATGCGAAACTTCGCGCCCGCCCCCGGCGCAGATTCAACGCTGATTTGCCCCTTTATGTTATCAAGGCAGCGTTTGACAATAGCCAGACCCAAACCCGTTCCGCCCTTTTTCCGAGAGAAAAATGGCTCGAATAATTTTTCGCGGACTTCACTGTTAAGGCCGATGCCATTGTCGGAGATCGTCAATTGTACCCAATCAGTTGTTGAGAATCGTCCATCGGGCGCCGGGGATTCGACTTTGACAGTGACCTTGCCATCTTCCGGATCGACGGCGTCGAGCGCATTGCCAATGATGTTGATGACAATTTGACGAATCTGGTCCTCCTCACCGATGACGTAGACCAGCGGCTGTTCGGTGGCAAATTCGAGCGCTACACCTTGAGGAATTTTCTGACTATGGCGCATCAAGTCAAGTGTGTCGCCGATAGTCGAAACGAGTTCGATTTTTGTCGAGAGCACAGGTGCAGTGCGGGCATAGCTAAGGAAGTTGGTTAGTATTCGCGAGAGACGTTCCGACTCCTTGACGATTAACTCCATCAAGCGGGCATTGTCACCGTGCAGGTCAGTTTCGCTTTTGAGTACTTCTACCGAACCGGAAATTGACGCGAGCGGATTGCGAATTTCGTGGGCGATTCGAGCCGAGAGCTCACCGACGGCAGCGAGTCGGTCGGCCTTCATCAGCGCCCTTTCCATCTCCTTGGCGATGGTCAGGTCCTGGAATACCGCTACGACGCCGCGGATACCGACGCGCTCATCACCCAGTACAGAAGCACTGAGACCGATTGGAAGGCGTGAACCATCTTTGCAGACGACCTCGAGCTCGGTTCGGACGCTTGGTTTGGCAAGCTTCAGCACGGAAAGTATTCGTTCGCAGAACTCAGGCATTTGACGATTGAAGACCTCGAGGAAGTTCTTGCCCTTGATGTCGATGTGTCGGTATCCGAGAATCGACTCGGCGGCACGGTTGAAATAGACGATCTTTCCGACGTTGTCGATTGTCACCAATCCGGAATGAAGATTCTGCAAGATGTCATCAGTATCGAGTTGCACACGCTCGAGTTCTTCGGAAGCGTGCGACAACTCACCTTCCTTTGCTCGAAGCTTCTGCGCCAAGAATCCGGATATGAATGCAACCAAATAGAATGTGCAGACGTGCAGGAATATGGCATAGAAGACATCATCACCCTGGAAAGTTGTGCGAATTTGTTCGAGCGAGAGTGTTGTGCCTCGTTCGAAAACATTGTTCAGCCCAGAAGCGAACGCGTAAGTGAAAGCGGCCAGCGTCGCAATGGAAATCGTTCCGACCAATCGGTAGACCAGGCTCGCCGAGACGATGGTCAACAGGAAAAGTATCGAATACTGCGTTGTGATTTGGCCGGAACTACGGATCAGAGCTGCTTCGGCAAACAGCTCGAAAACAAAATGGAAGAAGATAATAAATCGCAGAAATCCGGGCCGGAAGAGGCGCGCATCGACTTCGATAACAAGCAAGAAGACCAGCGTTGCCAGTGAATAAAGCAGAAACGGCCAAAAAGTCTGCCGCTGAATGCTCTCGGTTAGCACGACGGCGCCAAAAAGGAGCAGGAATATAGACAGCCGCAGCGGGATGAACCAGAAACTGCGGAGTTCTTCTTTTAGTTTTTTCTTACGCTGCTTCATACTTCCTGAGAAAAAGCCACCCCTGCACTAACAAGGGTGGCTCACGAGTTTGCCGGTTGATTGAATTTAGCTGATCTTGCCGATAATGTCGAACATCGGAAGATACATAGCGATCAAAATACCGCCGATAACCACACCCATTACGACGATAACCAGTGGTTCGATCATCGAGGTCAGAGCGTGCACGGCAGCGTCCACTTCTTCGTCGTAGAAGTCGGCGATCTTGGACAACATGTCATCCAAGCCGCCGGTCTTTTCGCCGACGCCGATCATCTGAATAACCATCGGAGGGAACACACCAGACTCTTTCAACGGGTTGGTAATCGTGTCACCTTCGGCGATAGAGAGTACTGATTTCTTAATTGCTCTCTGCAGAACCTTGTTGCCTGCGGTCTTGGCAGTGATTTCCAGTGCGTCGAGAATCGTTACACCGGACTGAATCAGCGTACCAAGCGTTCTGGTGAAACGTGCGACGGCTGATTTACGAATCAGGTCGCCGAAGACGGGAGTCTTGAGCATGAACTTGTCGAACTGGAAGCGGCCTTCTTCATTCTTGAGCATCATCTTAAGACCGACAACAGCAGCAATGACGAAGCCAATAATCAAAAGGAAAAAGCGCTGCAAGAATTCAGAGATTTGCAGCACGACCTGCGTCGGTGCGGGAAGCTCAGCGCCGAGGTTGGCAAACATCTTGGCGAAAATCGGCACAATAAAGGTTAACATGGCAACCGTAACGGCGGTAGCAACGAATGAAACGACGGCCGGATAGACCAATGCGCCTTTGACCTTGCGAGTCAATGCGTCGGCCTTTTCGCGATAGTTGGCAAGTCGTACGAGAATCGTATCGAGAGCACCGCCCATTTCGCCTGCTTCTACCATGTTGACATAAAGTTCGTCAAACACCTTTTTGTGCTTGCTCATTGCTTCGGAAAGAGTCGAGCCCGAAGAGACGGCGTCTTTAATCTCGCCGATGATCTTGCAGAATTCCTGCGAGTCCATCTGCTTTGACAAGATGTCAAGACACTGAACCATCGGCAGACCGGCGCCGATCATCGTTGCGAACTGGCGCGTAAAACGGGAAACGTGAATCTTCTTGACGCCCGTACCGATCTTGAACGACACCTGCGAAGGCTTCCTATTGACCTTGTCAACGAGGATCTTGTTGCGTCGTAAAATCCGTTCGAGCTCGCCACGGTCTTTTACCTTAAGTTCGCCTTCGACGGCGGACCCGGTGACCGTTTTGCCTTTGTATTCAAAAACCGGCATAACTACCTCCAATTATCCTCGTTAACGATGAACTTCTGCGACGGATTGAACGCGCGAGAGCATCTCATTGAGTTCCTGAACATTCGACGAGCGCGACATCGCTTCGCCGATGGTGATCTTGCGCGACAAGTAAAGCTCAGCCAGCGACATGTTCATGGTTTTCATGCCATACTTCTGACCTGACTGGAGCATGCTGTATACCTGGTGTATTTTGTCGTCGCGAATCAACGCGCGAATAGCCGGCGTGCAGACCATGATTTCGGTTGCGAGGCAGCGGCCGCCTCCAATGCGCGGAATCAGTTGCTGGGACACAACGCCCTGCAGCACGAAGGAGAGCGTCACGCGAATCTGCTCCTGTTGGTTAACCGGGAACACGTCGATGACACGGTTGATTGTCTCCGCGCAGCTATTAGTATGCAAAGTTGCAAAGGTCAAGTGACCCGTCTCGGATATGTTCAACGCTTCAGAGACGGTTTCGAGATCTCTCATTTCGCCGACGAGCACGACGTCAGGATCTTGACGCAGTGCGTATTTGAGCGCTATTGCGAACGAGCGGGTGTCGGCGCCGACTTCGCGTTGATTCACCAGACAATTCTGGTGGCGATGCAGATATTCGATTGGATCTTCGACTGTCAGGATATGCGAGTGCCGTTCCTTGTTGATTTTGTCGATCAAAGCCGCCAAGGTTGTAGATTTGCCGGAACCGGTAGGTCCCGTAATCAGAACCAGACCCTTGGGAGTATTGGCGAATTCGACAACGGTCTTGTCGACGCCGAGTTCTTCAAACGATGGCACCTTAAATGGAATCTGTCGGAGAGCCACCGAGATATTACCTCGTTGGGTAAACACGTTACAGCGAAAGCGGCTCATGTTTTCAATACCGAACGACATGTCGAGTTCGTTATTTTCCTCGAAACGCTGCTTCTGTTTTTCAGACATCATGCTGTAAGCAAGCTTCTTAGTCGTTTCCGGAGTCAAGACGTCCATATCTAGCGATACAAGGCGGCCATCCACGCGAATTTGTGGCGGCGTTCCGACTGATAAGTGCAGATCGGAGCCCTTCTTCTCCAGAAGAATCTCCAGCAGTTCACGCAGATTAATCATGCATCTCTCCTGTATCTCAATAGCATTTTACTCATACCTAATTGCCGCCAGGACTATGAAGTCTCGGCAAGAATCTGTTCTATATTGCAGATTCCGTTTCTAACTTTCTCAATTCCGGCCATGCGAAGTGTTTGCATACCTTCTTGAATCGCTGCCGCCTGAAGATCAGGTGCAGAGGCGCTTTCCAAAATCAGGCGCTCGACCCCCGGCGTAATTTCCATGACTTCAAACAGACCGGTACGGCCGGACATGCCGGTGTTGTTGCACTCGCTGCAGCCGCGGCCCTCGTACGCCTTGAATGTTGCGAGTTCATCTTCAGCGACACCCAGCTTGATCAGAACCTCAGGAAGCACTTTGGCTTCTTCTTTACAACGCTTGCAAATTTTGCGGACCATACGTTGTGCCATGATCAATTTTGCGGCCGAAGCCACGAGGTAATTCGGAATACCCATATCAATGAGTCGGTTCACCGATGATGGAGCATCGTTGGTGTGCAGAGTGCTGAACACCAAATGCCCTGTCAGCGATGCACGCACCGCAATTTCCGCCGTTTCGGCGTCACGAATTTCACCGATCATGACCACATCCGGGTCCTGACGAAGGAAGGATCTAAGCGCGGCGGCAAAGCTTAGTCCGATGTCGGAGCGGACAGCAACCTGATTGATGCCGTCGAAGTTGAATTCGACCGGGTCCTCGGCGGTCATGATGTTGACATCGGTAGTATTGATTGCTTTGAGCGCCGAGTATAGCGTCGTCGTTTTACCAGAACCGGTTGGACCGGTTACGAGTACGATTCCATAGGGCAAGCCAATCGCGTGCTGGAATTTCTTCAATGACATTTCGGGGAAGCCGAGATGCGTCAGATCATGCATCAGTGACTTCGGGTCGAGAATTCGCATTACGACTTTTTCGCCGAAGATTGTTGGAAGCACCGAAACGCGCAAGTCGATAGCACGGTCGGCGATCTTGATCTTGATGCGTCCGTCCTGAGGCAGACGGCGTTCGGAACTGTCGAGTTCGGCCATGATCTTGACGCGGCTGACGATGGCTGCGCGATACTTGAACGGAAGCGGGGACATTTCCATCAGTTCGCCGTCGATACGATAGCGCAAGCGAAGTCGCTTTTCGTAGGTTTCGATGTGAATATCCGAAGCACCCTTGCGAACAGCTTCAGAGATGATAGAGTCGACAAGCTTGACCAGCGGTTTGTCCTGGACTGCCGACTGCAGCTCCATGTCGCTGACTTCTTCTGAAGTAGCTGATATGACTTCAAGCTCAGAATCTTCGAGTCCTTTGAGAATTTCCGTATACTGCGACGAATTCGAATAGTAATGTTCGATCGCCTTCTGGATTGTTCCTTCAGGCGAGATGACCGGTTGAACAGTGCAGCCGGTAATGAACTTGATGGCATCGAGAACATAGATATTATTCGGATCGCTGATTGCGACAACCAGCGTCTTACCGAGTTTACTCACTGCGATGACATTGAACTTGCGCGCAATGTCTGAAGGAATCAGCTTGACGATTTCCGGGTTGAGCTCAAGATCAGACAGACGAATAGCACCGATATTGAGTTGTTTTCCGATAAACGAGGTCAATTCCTCTTCATCGTTAACCGCTCCTATCTGGATCAGCACCTGTTCCAGACGTCCCTTCCCTTTTTCAACAAGGGTGAGCGCCTGAGTCAGTTGATCGCTGCTGATCTTGCCCGCATCAACGAGCATCGTCCCTAAATCTTTTGCGGCTGGCATATTCCTTCCTGGTGCTGCCTCGAGAATCCTGCTAAGCTGTTACTCGCGGAAGATGTCTTCCAGCTTGTTTTCCGCGGAGGTTGTGAACTCCTCCGACAATCCCTGGTCATCGCTGTTGATTTTCTGCAGAACGGTTTCGAAGACCTTCTGCAATTCCTCTGCCGCTTCCTTGGCATAGAGGCGGACCATGCCGATAGTCGTGCGATCGTCGAAGACGACAGCAAGAATCGAGCGGTCACCGACCAGACCCATGTGGATGTGGTCTTTTTTACCCTGATGGAACAAGACCGAAAATTCGGGTTCGCCAACGAGTTTGGCGATTTCAGCGGTGGAGGCAAAGCTGCCAGCCATCAACGCCGAGAGCGCGGTGGTGTCCAGCGTTTGCGTGAACCCGTGCCGGGCGATGAGATGTCCGTCCTTATCCACCAGTAGCGCACATTTTGCTTCTGATCCTTTCAAAAGCCTGGTCATCACCGTATCGATCTTCTCGGTGTCGTCCCAATAAACGATTAGTTTGTCGCCAGCCACTACAGACCTCCTGATTAGTCATTATCCCGGCTGAACCAGCGGAATAAGAAGAATTTTCTTTTTTTCTTTTTAACGCGCGTGCTCTTCTGCATTCCCATGACTTTGGGAACTTCGAAGGCGTCCGCAAAATCGGATGCCGATGATTCAACTCGTGCTTGCGGTTGTGGCGCATTATCTGCCTTCATTGAATTGAAGTCATCATTACCGATCGGTGTGAGTTTACTTTCGATATCCGACAGCGTTGTGCGCGGATTTCTTTCGGACTTGGCCGCGGGCAACGGTGCGTCGGCGACTTGAGCCATGTTCCAGTCTTCGCTCGGTTTGGCGTTGACTTCTACACGTCGCTGAGACGCGGCCGCCGGAGCAGGTGCAACCGTGGTCGTTTTCGTCTGAGCGGAAGCAGCAGTACGGGCAAATTCCGGTTCCGGCGCATTGTGAATTTCCGGGAACGGAGCCGAGTGCTGGTTTGCGCTCACTGAATATTGCGGAGTCTCGCCGGCACTGATACCCGGATCCGAATTGGAGACGACCTCGTCGCCTTTCTTCGCCTTGTTGAGAACGAGCTTGGTAATCAGCTTGAGCGTATCGAAGACTCCCACGCCCTTAACGGCGGAGGCTTCAAAGTAAGGAAGATTATTCCAATTGAGATCGGCTTGCAGTTCGGCAATGCTCATGACGTCCGGAAGGTCGCGCTTGTTGTACTGAAGAACGATCGGCAGACTCATGATGTCATAGCCGTATTCGACCAAGTTCTCTTTGAGATTGTTCAACGACTCGATGTTCTCTTCCTTTTTGGAGCGCTGCGAATCACCGACAAAGACCACACCATCAACTCCGCGCAGCACCAGTTTGCGGGTGGCATTGTAGAAAACCTGTCCCGGCACGGTGTAGAGTTGGAATTTGGTAGCGAAGCCATTGATCGCGCCGATGTTGATCGGCAGAAAGTCAAAGTAGAGCGTGCGGTCGGCATCGGTCGCAAGGCTGATCAAATCACCGCGCGTCTTCTTTGGCACCTTGGCGTGCACATACTGCAAATTGGTTGTCTTTCCCGACAAGCCGGGCCCATAATAGACAATCTTGCAGTTGACTTCCCGGCTTGAATAGTTGATCGATACCATTTAAGTTCTCCCTGTAACGCGGCTACAGACTGATCTGCGTAATAGCGTTCTTGATTTCCAGTCTGATTAAACCAATGTTAACGCGCGATTCTGCGGTGACGACCAAGTAACCGACTGGTGTCGAAGCGATGAACATTTTCCCCTTGTCCGCTTCGATTGTCAGTTGCTGGAGCGGTGTTTGATTCATCCGGTCAAGACTTTTGGCAACCGTGGAACTAATTGATCCGGCGAGAGCACCGATAGTTTCGTCGTCATATCTGCTGTTCAGATCAGCCGCAATCACGATGCCGTCATGTCCCACCAGCATGCTGCCGGTGATACCGGAAGTCTTATTCAGTTCAGACAGTACTTCCCGCATATGTTCTCCCTGCTTCAGTCGTATAGACGTTTTTATATCTTTCCTGCAAATGGCGCGTCACCATTTCAACAGCCTGGTTGACGCGGATTTTTTCGAGTTCATCGGAGGCGGCATCAGCAATCGAAACCAGCCACATGTCGGCGACGCGCTGTAAGCTAAAGCGTTCGTTGCCGGAACGGAATTCGAGCGAGTCAGGTTGAGTCACGCCGCCGTATTCGCAAGTGGCAGTGACGTCATCCACAAGTTTGCGCGACAGCGCTCCCCACATTTCCTGATCATAACGACCGCGGCTCCAGGCGGCTACCGGAAGTCCCTCGGAATCGATCAACATGGCGCAATGAACGCCGGAGTATTGACCGACATGAGCGACTGCATCATTGAAGGTGCGGCTGAAGAACTCATTGACCGAGCGGGCCGGCGCTTGATGATGGTGCAGCGGTTCGTGGACAGTGGTGTATGCCGGTTCCTGACGGTTGACGCCATCGATGATCTTGCGCTCTTGATTGCCCTTGGTGAAATGGCGATTGCGAATGCCCAAGATGTTCCGGCTGAATGAGCCGAAGACGAATGGCGCTGTCAGAGTAAACAGAACCACTGCCGGTTTGAAATTGATCAGAGCACTTCCGACCGCTTCTCCAAGCGGAACACGCTCCATCAACATCAGATAGGCGCAAAAAATGAGCGAAGTCGTTAAACGCCCAACGAGGTAGATCGCGGCACAGAGTCCGCCGTGCAGCGGCGAGTTGTCGCGATTGATGACCATTGCGGCTGCGACAAAGAATGCAACCTCGCAAAGTATGTAGAGCGGAGCGCTCAGACCGAAGTCGAACCCGAGTTGATTCGGGTAGACCAGCATTGGCAGCGCCGCAATAATCAGCGAAACCAGGAAGATGTGTCTAGTATCTCTTACCGACAAAGCCATAATTGCCTCGCAAACATTAACTGTCCAGCAGACGGTCGACGATCTCATCCAGGGTGAGACGCATCGAACCGGAATTGACTTCCTTATCGCACATCAAGACCAACCCATAGCGGTTCAGCTTGACGATTAAAATCATAGCATCCTGAGACTCGATCCAGATTTGTTGCGGATCGCCCAGGCACATGTAAGCAGCTTCGGTTTCGGCGTTTCGGCTCATTTCCACTCCGAAAGCCGCGATTTCAACGCAATCGGGAACACATCGGCCACGGCTGTCAATGACAGTTCCGTCGTGGTTAGCACAGACGATGCAACGCACGCCAGCGACTTGCGACAGACGGTCAAGCGCCTGATTGAGTGTAATGGTCTGCGGTTCGGCGCTGACAACAGCGGTTCGACTCGCTGATCCACTTGAACCAAATCCGCCGGCAGGTGACTGGCCATTGCTTCCGGGTTGGTCTACGCGACGGCGACGAGCCTCTTTCTTCTGTCTTTCCAATCTCTGTTGAAGCTCTTGAATCATGATTGGATTGACGCCGGTAGCGCGCAATTTCTTGATCGCATTTTCCGCTTCGACATAGTTGGATTTGGCGATGTAGATCTCAACCCGCAGTTGTTGGGTTGCGCGTGTCTCGCCATCGACAGAGACAGCTTCATCGAGCTCTTGTTCAGCCCAGTCAAACATTTTGCGTTCGAAGTTGATCTTCGCCATTACCAGATGACCGGGGCCGTACTCGGGATGAAGGCGCAGACCTTGCCGACAGACGCGAAATGCCTGATCGAGATCACCTTTAGAGCGGTAAGCATCGGCCAAAGCGGCAAAAACCTGCGAATTGGAATTCTCTTTGAGAATTCGTTCGCATTTTTCGATACGATCCGCCAGACTTGCAGATTCCATCATAGAGACCTACAAAAGTTAGGGTTCAGGTCAGACTCTTCTTGATCCGCGCTACACCGAGCACGATCATGAACAGCGCCAGCACGTGAAGGGCGCTGACAGCACTCTTGGGAAGAGCTATAAAGTCGAGTTCGCGCGAAATACCGAGTGCCTGTCCGATCGCGAAGATCAAGAACGACACTGATAACAACTGCCAACCCGGCGACAACTCTCCGCCTTTGAGGAGAGTGAATATCTTCATACACATTGAAAAGCAGAGCAGTCCGGCGACGAGCAACAAAACGTCGATCGCCACACTCATAGCCGAGGTATCATTGGCCGGATTCGATTGCGCCCAAGCGCCGTTGATCGGCAGCAGGCACAAGACAATGGCCAGTATCATAGCCAGCCGGTAGCTATTCTTCACAGGACCTCCTTGGTCACTTTTACTTCCTTGAGAATCCGGTAGAGTTCGTTGCCGACATCGTATTTCTTGTCGATCTCGCGGCGTTCTGCCAGCGGCAAAGCGACCTCTTTCTTGATATCGGATGCCACTTGCTTGCGAATCTCGATACCGAGGTAGTTGTAGACATAAGCAAGCTGTTCTTCGAGGATCTGATTCAATCCGCTGATCAGCTTGAGGGTACGTGTCTCTTTCGGAGTCTTGCTAATGGCACGTTTGAGCGCTTCAAAGTTCGTCGGGAAGTCCGCATGGTTTACACCGTTGAAGTAGGCCCAGATTCCTTTGCGGAAATTCGCCAACGTGATCTGAAGTTTTTCGTTCTCTGTGCCAAGCTTCTTTTCGAGCGTGCGCTGAATCGTCGTGAAGGAAGCGGCATATACGCGCAGAAGCAGCCAGAAGAGCGAGTCTTCCTCGCGCGGGTCGGCGACTTCGGCTTCCTTGGCGCCGGAAACTTCCACGAGTTTTCCGAGCATAAGTTTGTAAATGGCGCGGGAGGTAGCAAAGTCACCAAGCGGCGACTGCTCCAGAATCTCCTGCAGAGTACGGGTACCGTCGATCAACGTGATGACGCGGAATTCGTCGAGCGAGATTGTGACTTCGTCCGACTTGACTTGCGGTGAGGACACGACGCGGAGTATCTGGTGGTCATTGGGAAGGACTTTTTGGATTTCGACCCACTCATCGATTCGACGAGTGCCTTCCATGATGATGTTCATCGTGTTGAGATCGACCAAGCCCTCGCGTGTCGCCGGGAGCTGGCCCTCTTTGAAGATGAACTCACCTTCTTTCCAACTGAAGAGATTGTAAATGATCTCTTCGACTTGTTGCTTAAGGAACAGCCCCAATTCCTCACGCGACAGCAGCTTCATCTCGACGAGCACTTGACCAATCCGTTTGCCGGAGGTCTTGTGCATGTAGATGGCTCGCTGAAGGTCGGTCTTGGTCAGTCGCCCCGTCTTCAGAAGGATTTGTCCGAGATAATCTTCTTCGGCGTCCTGAGAAGTAGCGCTAATGATGTTGCCTTCTTTGAAGACAATCTCTTTGCGAATATTGCCGCGAATGATATTCACCGTGCCGGTTTTTTTGCCGGCAGAGAACAACTGCAGCAAATCAGGAAATGTCACCGTTTGGAGATTGCCGGTAAAGCTCATGATCTCAACTTGTTAAACTGTTCAATATTTAACTCGCGACGGACATGTCTGTCCGCAGAGTCTACTTCATATTCTTTATCGGGAGCGTAAGGATGTTTCTTAAGGACGATTTGGATTTAAGGTTGGCGAGGTGCCCGTTTCAAGGATGGTGGTGCTGTTCACATTTCGGCTGCGGTCCTAATTGAGGCGCGGCCGTGGTCGACCAAGATCTCTACAGCCCCGCTTTCGAGCACTGACAGTATCTTGATTTGAGGGTATTTGTTTCGCAACGCAACGAGTTTGTCGCGCTGAGCATAACGACTGGAGTAGTCAGTGAATACGACGGTTTCGGGCTGAAACAACTCGATGATTTGTTCTGCAGAATTGTTCGCAAGGAAGGACCAAGTTAGTCCAAGAATGTTAGCATTACATCGGCTCGTGTTCAAACTTTGAACAGCCACTGCTTCGGTGACAAAAACGAGACACAAACTGTCCCATTGTAGCTGAATTGCCGGGTTTAGGTACTTGAGCGAATCTCCAAGAGCGGCGGAAATCGAGTGGTCGTGGCTGCGAGTCGCCTCCCTAATCGTTGCCAAGGACTGGAGATTGCCTTCTCGCTGAGATGTCCAGCAGACTTCGCTGATGGATCCAATGCCTCGAAATCGCAGGAATGGCAAGACCACGGATTCGCCATTGTCGAAGAATCGGCTCTTGCCGCCGCCGTTTATCAGAGTAGTCTTGCCGCTTGGCTCTTCAGTGAAGATCGTGGTAATCTTGGACGTGTCGAGAATCGTGATTCGAGTTCCGGCTTCAGGGCCGGCGACGACGGCTCTCCACACGATGACATTTAAGGTGACAATGAATATCATCAGAAAGGACAAGAAATGCCGGCTCCTGACGCCGATCGCTAACACGATCTGTAGCAGGAGATAGTATGAGAGCACTGTTAACAACTCTGGCGCTCCAATTTGAATGGGAGGGATTTGAAGATTCTCGAAGAACAAGGTCGACCAGTGGATACAATCAAGAAGAAACTGCAGGAAGGCGCTGCAAACTCCGGTGATTATCGGAATTGCAGAAATGAAGACCAGTACTATGCCTACAATTGCTGCGACGCCCACGAGTGGGACGATTAGCAGGTTGGAGAGAAAACTCACGAGCGGTACCGTATGAAAGTGATATAGGAGTATCGGTATGACTCCGATTTGGGCGACGACGCTTCCGAAAAAGATGATCAAGAAGTAGCGAATGATGCGCATTGAGACTCTCTTGCTCTTGGGAAGAAGCGGCTCAAGCGGCGGCATAAATAGGATCAATGCGAAGGCGGCAGCGAATGATAACTGAGTGCCAAGGTCAAACAGATACAACGGATGGAACGCCAGAACAATCAATCCAGCAACTGAGATTGTGTTGAGCCAGTTCTGGTCGCGGCGCAGCGATAAGCCTATCAAAGCAACTACCGCCATAACTGAAGCACGCACCACCGAGGGCTGATTGTAAGCCAGAAACGAGAACAAGACCACACCCGCTATCGCCAGAAGGTATCGCGAACGCCGAGGCAGCCTAAACAGGCTGGCCACGAGGAATATCGTAAGCGTCACATAGCCGACGTTTGACCCTGATGCAGCGAGTACATGCAAAGTGCCAGTATCTTTGAAACGCTGGTAGACATCGCTTGGAATGAACCGCACATCCCCTATCAAAAAGCCACGCATAAGGGCGGAATGGTCCGGCTGAAGATTCTCTTCGAAAACTTGCGTGATATAGCTGCGCGCTGGAGCCACGATTGACTTGATGAACCCAACACTTCCCTGCGTTTCGAGCCTTTCGACCTGATCATAATCACCGAGATTGCAGATTGCTGCGATGCCGCGGATTTCCAAGTAACGGCGGTAGTCGAAGGCGCCGGGATTGCGCGAATCGAGGGGACGGACAACGAAACCGTTGAATCTGATGCGATCATCAATGTTAAACTCATTGGTCGCCTTGCTGATTCGCAGTCTGACTGCGCCAGAAGTCGCTATCGTGATTCCCTGCCGACTCAATGATTCAGCTTCGACCGTCAGGAATGTCTTGGTTGGTCGAATGTCGGGTTCAGAAACGATGCGCCCGACAATGGTTGACTTTCCGTCGAGATCGAGAAAATGAGAAATGTGATTTGAAGGAATTTCACGGAGTTGCAGGCATGTCAGGAAAGCGGCTGCTGATATCAGTGCAATGCAGAGTGTGATTCTGCTTGATAAAGTGCGATTGGCTAGTGTGTAGATTACTGCAGCGGCAGTTGAAATTGCAGCAATTCCAAGGTACGCCATTGCCGGCAAAGACGTGTACGAAGCAATGACAATACCGCATACGAAAAAGATGAGTGCGTACAGCGCAGGAGCGCGCATCTGCCCGCCTTACTTGGCTAAGTCCGACCGAATCTACCCTTGAGTTTTTTCGTGATTTGCGACAATTCTTCAACTCCGAGCAAAAAGCAACTTGCTACAAATGCTACTATCGCTATTCCGCCGAGAAGAATCAACTCAAAAATGTGGTGCGCTTTATCCTCGATATATGGCTCAATAACGAACTCGCGAGATAGCCAAACAACGGCACCAGTCAAAACTGTCGCGGCGACAATACGCAAGAGCGCCTTTAGGACTGGTCCATCTTCGATGATGCGAATGCGCTTGCGCAATAGATAGGTTAGAAGGACGAAGTTCACAACGCCGGCAAGAGACGCCGCCAAAGCAAGTCCGGCAAATCCGAAGTTATCTCTCAGTTGAAAACACATTAGAATGTTGGCGAGTACACTGATTAGCGAGATGATTGCCGGTGTGCGGGTATCCTTGAGAGCATAAAATGCCGGCACAGTAATTCGGACTAAGGTAAAGAACGGCAGGCCAAACGCATACATCGCCAGCGCTCGAGCGGTGTGGATCGTATCTTCGGATGTAAATGCACCATATTGATAAACAGCAGCACAAATCTGCTCTGAGAGCAAAAGCATGACGACGGTAGCGGGCAGGCTGAAAAACAAACCAAGCCGTAGTGCACTGGAGTGGATGTATCCAAATTGTGAGTCGTTTCCGGCAGCGGCTTCGGCAGAGAGACGCGGCAGAGCAACAGTCGCGATGGCGATTGCAAACAAGCCGAGCGGCAGATGCAGGAGGCGGAACGCGTAGTCAAGATATGAGACGGCGCCGGAATCTGTCGACGCAATTCGATTAATCACAGCGACGTTAATCTGGGTTGCTGCTAAACCAATAGTAGTTGGCAGGATCAGCAAGAATAGCCGCAATAGGTCGGGGTTGGCGAAGTCGATAATCAGCGGAAAGCGAAACCCTGCCTTCTTGAGTGCCAAATACTGGACGAAGAATTGTGCTGCCCCACCGACAAGCACACCAATGGCGAGACTCAGAACCGGTGGATCAACGAACGGAGTTAGAGCAACCGAGCAGATAATCATGCCGAGATTCATCATTGCCGGAGCAATTGCCGGGACGAAGAATTTGCCCAGTGAGTTGAGAATGCCCATAAGCAATGCTGCGAGCGAGACCATCAAAAGGAACGGCATCATAAATCTTGCCATTGTAATGGTCGAATCGAGTTTTCCCGGGACTTGTTCGAATCCTTCGGCGATCAGGGTTACAAGCTGGGGAGTGAGCATCATCATCAAGAGAACGACTACAGCGACGATGGCCGTCATTGCACCGAAAACCAGCCCAGCGAAGCGGATTGCCTCTTCCTTGGAGCCAGAACGCAGTTTCTCGGAGAAAATAGGGATAAAACCTGCTGAGAGCGCCCCTTCGGCAAACATATCTCGCAGCAGATTCGGGATACGAAATGCGGATTTGAAGGCGTCAACAGCGTCCGAGGCACCAAAGAGATATGCTGTAACCTGCTCTCGGACAAGACCAAGGACGCGCGAAATCAGGGTCGCGCCCGAGACAATGCCGGCAGAACGCGCCAGACTGCTCTTGGCGGGTTGTTTACTTTCCAATTGACATCCCATCGCCCAAACGTATATTAGTTAGCTTTAAGAGAGTGCCATACGGAGGTATAAAACATTGGCAGTACATAAGTCAGTTAAAAAGAGACACAGACAATCAGTTAAGTTGCGTTCGCGCAATCGTACGATTAAGGGTCAGCTTAAGACAGCAGTGAGATTGGTCGAGACCGGTGAGGAGAATCCCAAAGCCGCGATGTCATCATTGACGGCATTGCTCGACAAAGCGGTGAAGCGTAATATTGTTCACAAGAACACCGCCGCCCGGAAGAAAAGCCGTTTGACGAAGATGCTCAACAAAAAAGCTGAGTCAAAGTAGAATCGCGCAAATTTCCGGATTAGTTTTTGAGAGAAGCGGATCGCAGGATCCGCTTTTTCGCTTTTAAGACGCCGAAACTGAATTAGAACTTGAAGACCTGCAGTGTGCTGGGAGTTAACAGCGACAGCACGCGTCTGGAAGAATCAAGGCGTACGTCCGGATACTTCACTGACCATTCCTCGTAGACAACTTCTTCGCCCCACAACAAGTTGCCACCTGCTCCGAGAAGCATGACTCGACCTTTGGTGTTTCGAGATTCGGGTGAATCGGCGGAATTGCTTGCGCCGCAGACGAAGTAGTTGAAATTCGGGTCGGCATCGAAACGGAAGAATCGGAAGGCTGGATCGTCAAGAGTGTGTTCGGCCACGATGCTATTTGCGGTGATATCAAAGACATTGAGTCGGTCGCCGTAGAGAGCGGCGACATAAGCGTTGTCGCGGGAAAAACGGATTTCGCGCAATGATCTTTGTGAGACTGGCCAGGTGACGACAGTGTTCACATCGGAATGGATGGTCGTTACCGAATCAGCGACAACTGCGACAAGCTTGCCGTCGAAGCTGCTATGATATCGGATTGCGTGGCCGAAGTCGTAAACCAGTTTACCGGTATTGGTGAACTTCAGAAGGCTTCCTGCCCCGGAAATGCCGAAGAAGAACTCGCCGTTTTCACAGAATTGACCATTGTAGAAATTCTGTACTTTGGCGTTTCCGACCGTCTCACCTGATGAGTTAAAGAATACCAATCGAGACTCCGGGAATCCCTCGGCTCCTTCGATTCCGACCAAGAGCGGCGCGCTGTCACACATTATGAAAGCATTGCAGCCTGGGCCTTCTTTAGTCCACAACAACTCACCACTTCGATCATAAACGGAGACGGCAGTAACTTGAAGTTGGGTTGGCAGAAAATTGCTGTAGCTGATAAGGGCATAGTAATTTCCCCGTTCAGAAGAGATCAACTTTTGTGTGCCCTTGACACTGATATTGCGAATATCAGAGCCGGGATATTGACGAATCTCAGCGCCCGATTTCTTGAGCAGGAAGAATGCCCCTTCGGGGCTACCCCAGATTCGTTTATAGCCTTCAGTCTCAACCGTGTCGATTAGTTCAGGATCAACAGAATATGGCTCCGACAAGAGCGTCGCGGCCGCAGTGAATTGAATTGCCAGTAACAGAATTGCAGTCTTGATCATAGTAGCTCGATTGTTTGCCTAAACACACGTTATCAAAGGACAGTTCGCCCTGGTTGTACTCAGTTAGTTACGCGGCTGACCGAAATTTCGTTCAGTCGCTTGCTACTATTATCGAACAAGTGTGGCTGGAGTAAAGCAGAATCTGACTAGGTAATGCGAATTGCCTGTTTATTAGCTGGGCGAGTCAGGTCTTTGCGTCTTGTCGACTCGTCGAAGATATCGAAATTGAATTTCAGTGCGTTTCGGTTGACGGCGATTTCATCCAATCCCATCTCAGCACGGTTCATTTTGGTAGGTATCCAGGTCAGATCAAATCCCAGTTTACGCTTATAGAACAAAAACAGATCGCGAAACCGAAGAAGGCTTTGAGTTGCCGAGATCTTGTTGTTGACCTGATAAACGACGATCGGGGAATCGGTAAGGAGCTTGATTCCCTTGCCGTGGAAGTGATTCTGATTAACCTGCATAAACCGGATCAGAGCGATACCGGCAGCGTATTCGCACTCATAGCGATTGCCCTCGTGCTGGGCGCGGAAGATCACTCCGTAGTCGGGAACCGCAAAAGAGATGAGTCCCTTGTTGACGGTGAGCTTTTCATGATGAAGATTCGTTCCGTGGAAGTAACAGCTTATCATAGGTCCTCGCATGACTACTCCTTTTGCAAGCGTCGTGCCGTGATTCAGATTCGGCCGTCAAATGTCAGAGTCAAAATGACTCTTCCCGAAGTCGTGCTATATCAAGGCATTGGACTACCAGAGGATTTAGGCGGTGGCATCGGTGAGAATTCGGTTGTGACTGAAGCTGCTAAGTAGCTGCACAGTTTTGCGTAATACCGGTGTTATTCTGAGAGGGATTGGTTGAGGCGTGCCTGCATTTCCGGAGTGACTGTCATGTATTTTGCAGTGGATTCTGCAATCAACTTCCCTGTTTCGTCGGTCATCAATCCGCTTGTTTCGATGATTCTGCCACGGATCTTAGTGACGAATGCTTCAAAATGAAATCGAGAAGTCAAGTTCGCGGGGGCTTTGTAGCGGATTTCCATTGATGCCGTAACGCAGATGATGCCTTGCGCCAATGCCGCTTTGATCATCACTTCGTCAAGTATGGCACCGATTATTCCGCCGTGGAGGATTCCCTTGTAGCCCTCGTGGCGTCGATCGGGTTGGAATTCTGTCCAGGCGCGGTTACCTTCGGAAAGGAACTTGAGATTCAGACCGATCGGATTATCGGGACCGCAGACGAAACAGTGGTTGTACCTAACGACTTCCTTTGGCATTGAAGGAGTATAGAGACGAATTGACTTTCAGTCAATTGGGAAAAGCGGTTCGTGCCTGAAGAAGTAGCCACAAATGCAGAAGGCGCACCGTAAAGGTGCGCCTTCGTATCAGCAAAATTCCAATTCTGTTTTACTGGTATTGCGGCGTGATTGTAAATGAGTAGGTCTTCTCGCCATTTGAGGCTTCGACCATAGCTTGGCCGCTCTCGTTAAATTCGATGTTGATATCCCATTCAATCGAGTCGGTACCGTTGTCGACAATCACGGAGATTATCAGCTCGCCGCCGGTGACATTAGAATTTTGCCACTCGCCGGAATAGTCGACTTCGTAAGTGACGTCATTAGCAACCAGGTCGAATTCGTAGCTGATCTGCTTCTGCTCGCCGCCAACTTTGTAGTAGTGATCAATCGTGTGGTTCACATGACCATAGAAGTACGGATTCGGTTCGAGACGATTGCGGAAACTCAAGTCAGCATAGCTCTGCAAATCGGTGTAATCATCGTCAGTTCCATTGTAAGCCGACGATTGATGGTGGATCAGGTCAAGACCAGTACATGCGCGTGAGCGGAAGAACTGGGCGACATTCGAGCCTTCCAGGAAACGGGCTGAGTCGACGAACGTGAAGCTGTAGTCGACGCTTGCGGTAAGGCCAAGGTACAGAATATGCCAGCCGCCATTATAGTTGTACAGCAGCGAGTCGGTCGGACCAAGCACTGGACCGTCGTCCCAGCCAAGATCGGTTGGAAAACGATTCGGCTTGTAGGCGAACTTCATGGAAGTGCCCAAGGTAGAATCAACCGCGGTGGTTATTGCCGCTTTCATTTGTTGAAACTCAGGAGAATTGGGATCGCCGACATTAGAATTGTTCGGGTTGGCATCATCCGAGCAGCCGACGAAAGTAAACATTGCCGCGAGGACTAAGAAAAGTCCCGCAAAAATACTGCGGCGAAACATATGTGACTCCTTTGAAGAAAAATTAGTTCTTCAGTCTTTTGTCATCCATTAACACGAGCATAATCGCTTTTTGGATGTGGAGTCTGTTTTCGGCCTGATCGAAAACTACCGAGTTTGGACCGTCGATCACAGAGTCGGTTATCTCAGCATTTCTTAGAGCAGGCAGACAGTGCATAACAAGACAATCAGGCTTTGTCAACTTCATGAGGTTGTCGTTCACCTGGAAGTCCTTTAGCAATGCCGCCTTTTCCTCTGCCAAATGCTTCTGACCCATACTCGCCCACACATCCGTATAGACTACATCGGCATTGCGGACGGCTTCTTTAGGATCGAAGATAACTTCAACGCGGCCAACCTTTTCAGCCTGTGCGAGCTTGATTAACTCGGCATCCGGCATGGTGCTGGGGTTAGTGCCGATGACGAAGTGAATCGGGAATCGACGGGCCAAATTGATGAAGGAATTGGTGATATTGTTGCCATCGCCCAGATAGACAATCTTCAGTCCATCGAGCTTTTTCTTCTTCTCTATAATAGTGAAAGCATCCCCGAGGATTTGACAAGGGTGAAGCAAATCGGTAAGGGCATTGATTACCGGGATTTCGGCATGCTTTGCCAGCTGTTCGACATCGGAATGGGCGAAGGTACGGATGGTGATCATCGCCAAATAGCGGGACAGCACCTTGGCCGCATCATAAATCGACTCACGTTTGCCGAGTTCGATTTCCTTTTCGGTGATGTAAAGGGATGTGCCGCCGAGCTCACTGACGCCGACCTCGAAAGAGATTCTGGTCCGTAAAGAGGCTTTGTGGAAGATACAGCCGACGGTCTTGCCCAGCAGCGGTTTTGGGCTGATTTCACCCTGCTTCATCTGGTGGCACAGTTCAAATACCCGATTGATCTCATCGGTCGTAAAATCGGTCTCGGCAAGAAAGTCTCTCTTCATGGCACAATTCTCCTCATTATCAAAATCCAAATCGCGCTGAAGCTATTGGGGGAGGAGAAAAGAGTCAAGGAAATTTGTTGATATCGTTGATTAGAACTTATCATATTCGTTTTTCGTACACTTACGAGAAAGATATCAGAGCACTGCGGCGTGCCTCGGCATGCCGCAACAGTTGGTGAGATTCGGCGAAGATCAAACGCCGCTTGGAGTTGGAAGGGAGTACTTTATGAAGATGTTTTGGGGAGCCTTGTTAGTTCTACTGGGTGTTGCCTTTCTCGGCGATAATCTGCGTTGGTTCGATTTTGACCTCGGTGATCTCATTCACCGCTTCTGGCCGTTAGTCCTGATTGCGCTTGGCGGTTGGATGATTTATGAGAAGACTCGGCCCAAGAAATATGATTTTGAGTGGAAGAACTTTGATGGTCGGCAATACAAGAAGACATTTGGCGATGTAAGCCTCAAGCCGCAGTCCCTCGACCCTAAAGGGTTGCGGGTGGAAGAAGGAATGGGCGATATCAATCTTGACCTGTCGGCAACCACATTGAACGCCGGCGAGAACTATATTGAAGTGAGTCTGGGCATCGGTGATGCGAAGATCGTACTTCCCCACGGAATACCGGCATCGGTATCAGCGCAGGTCGGCGCTGGGGATGTTGAAGTGTTCAGTTCACGCAAAGATGGATTCGGCTGCCAGTTGGAGCATGTCGACCCTGACTTTGGTAGCGCGGACGTCAAGATCAGATTGTTTGCAAAGGCTGGATTGGGAGATGTGAGGGTGAGTCGGTAGAGACAGGAGAAACCTTCAGACGATATTTAGCACCAGCGAACGACAGTAGCGCACAGTGTGATCCACCGATACTCCGGGTCAACCATTGTGCATAATTTCGTTATTCCCCCTTAGCAAAGGGGGTTAGGGGGTTGTATTCGACCCTCCACTTATCGATGTGATCGTTCAGAATACGAAGTACCCTTCCACTCTTTCGCGCATCAAACGCAACGGAAGTCCTGGCATTTGTTCTCTGGTGCCTCCCCCGCGCCCACTCCCCTTTCCACCTTCGGGGCCCGGGGGCTTTTTTCGGCCGCGCTTCAGTGTGGTGGCGCGTCACCCCAACCCCTTTGCTAAGGGGAATAACGAAAGTATATGCACTACCAGTCCCAAGATGGGGTGACTATCTGGGAATCAACCGCCCCAGCGCAATGGCTGTAAAACTTGGCGGAAGGTCATTCACCCATTGCTTTAAGTGTGTCCTACACTTTCGCGCTGACTGCCGCCTTCTCGCGTAACTTCATGGTGAAGTGGCGGAGGTATTGAGCTTCGTAGACGAATTCAAATCCGACCAACTTCTCCTTGTAGCTGCAAATCTTCTCCATGCAGAGAGCAACGTGCATCAGGTGGGCGTTGGTATAAACGCGACGCGGCACGGCCAGGCGGACCAGTTCGTAAGGTGCATATTCGCTCTTGCCGGTGATGGCGTCCTTAGTCTCGAACATTATAGAGCCGATCTCGCAGCAACGGATTCCGCCTTCGCGATAAAGTGCAACCACCAGAGATTGTCCCGGAAATGCGCCCTTGTCGATATGCGGCAGAAACTCGCCGGCATTGATGAATACGGCGTGGCCGCCGGTCGGTTCGATGATCGGAACCCCGCGCTTCATTAACTCTTCACCGAGGAAAGCTACTTGTTTGGTGCGAAACTCGAGATAGCGTTCATCCAACGCCTCATAGATGCCGCGGGCGATGGCTTCCAGATCGCGGCCAGAAAGTCCGCCATAGGTGCGGAAGCCTTCAATCAAGATCATCAGATTTGTGATTTTCTGTTCCAACTCACCATCGTTCAGCGCGAGGAAACCGCCCATGTTGACGAGACCGTCTTTCTTGGCAGACATTAGAGCGCCATCGGCATAGCTGAACATCTCGCGAGTAATATCTTTGACTGATTTGTTTTCGAAGCCCTTCTCGCGAGTCTTGATGAAGTAGGCATTCTCGGCAAAGCGGGCGCAGTCAAAGTAGAATGGTATCTCGAATTTCTTGAGCACTGCGCTCACGGCTTTGATATTTTCCATTGATACCGGCTGTCCACCGCAGGAGTTGTTGGTCAATGTCATGAAGCAGGCCGGAATTTTTTCGGCGCCCTTCTCACGGATGAAATCCTCGAGCTTGGCGACATCCATATTGCCCTTGAACGGAAACTTGGCGTGCGGGTCGCGAGCCTCTTTGCAGATGAGGTCGATCGGAATTCCACCTTTGTGCATCGTGTTGGCACGGGTGGTATCAAAATGCGTGTTGTTGATGATGTAGTCGCCGGGCTTGACAATCGTCGAGAACAGGAGATTCTCAGCCACGCGGCCTTGGTGTACTGGGATGAAGTACTTAAAGCCGAACACGTCGCGCAGCGTTTCTTCGAAATGTTGGTAATTGCGGCATTGCGCGTAGGCCTCGTCGCCGAGCATCATTCCCGCCCACTGGTTGTCGCTCATCGCGCTGGTGCCGGAATCGGTCAACAGGTCGACAAAGACATCCTGCGATTTCAGGTTAAAGATATTGAAGTGTGCTTCGCGGATGCGCTGTTCGCGCTCTTCGCGGGAGATGAGATTGATTGCTTCTACGACTTTAATTCGGTAAGGCTCGGCAAAGTGGTCCATCGTCTGCTCCATTAATAAGCTTCGGCTCTGTCCGGAGGAAACTCAATTCCGGCCGGACCGAACAGACAATATATCGCAAAATGTGTCGATTACAAGGTGTTTTGGGGAGTACAGAAGCAACAAGAGCGCAGAAAACTGCGCCCCTGTAACTCGTTTATCTGAAGTGAGCTTAGATCTTGCCGCCCAGAGCCTCGAAATTGATAAAATCGGCGTGATGTAAGATCACTGACATTGGCGAGCGGTAGCCTTTGTCTCCCTCACCCGCGTGTGTCGCAATGAGATGCACGATTTCTGCCGGAAGGCCGTGTTTCATCGCCAATCCGGCCCCCGAAAACGGGTGGCGCACTAACTTGCCGAAGTCTGATTTGCCGAATTTGCCGGCTTCGTTCTTGTACTCCGAGAACTTGCCGATGTCGTGCAATAATCCGCCCGCTATCAGGTAATCGCGATTGATCGGGATTCTGTCGCCAAAGAACTGCGTCATGGAATCCGCCGCCCGCAAAGCGGTATCGGTTACTGCACGGATATGATGAATGAGACCCACGGGCGTCCCTGGAATCAGCAGAGTAAAGGGAACGCTTTCGAGTTCTTCTTTCTTGAAGCCACTAAGCTCGACGGCTTCGACCATAACATCGAGGACGCTTTCACGAAGTTTGGCATCCTTGATGTCGTTCAATTCAGGAAACTTGGATTTGAGGAATTCTCTCACGACTAACCTCGTTTAAGGGTGAAAACCGGCACGATTTCGCCGATGTTGATTTTTCTGTCATTATATAATTGCGGACGGCTGAAAACGCCAAGCGATTTGAAAGTTGCGTCATCGATGACGTCCAATTGGCGCAAGACTTCGCAAATTGCTGGGAAAAGCCCACGCGTGTTGCCGTCGATGACCTTGATCGCGATGCCGATGCCCTTTGAAACCACGCCGATGGTTTGGACTGCCTCGCCGCCGACTTTGAGAATGACATCACCCTTGCAGGCTTCAGTTACGGCAAGGTCGCAGCGTTTGTTGCCAGAAACCATTAGAGGAAAATGTGACATTGCGTCGTAGATGGTCTGATACGCTTCGCGACGAATCGGGCTGTCGGAAGTCTTGGTCACGATGCAGGCATAGGCTTTCGCCATGTTACGCAAAGGCAAGCAGAAGTTCGGCAGTGAACAGCCGTCGGTGCCCATTTTGATTTGGTCGATTGGGTAGTCGTACGCTTCCGACACAGCCTGCTTGACCAGTTTCTGCGTTTTGGATTCCGGGTCGATGTAATTGTTTGGGTCATCGCCGATGTGGACAGCGAGCGCCAACTGGCCGGAATGTTTGCCAGAGCAATTGTGCGCGAGCGAAGTGTATTTGACACCCGTCACTGGGAGTTCGCCTTTCAGCTTCAACTCGACAGGTAAATGTGAGCCGCATTTCAGGTATGATTCGTCGAGTCCAATCAGGTCGAGGTTTGACTTCGCGACCTTCTGATGCAATTCGCTGCCGTTGTGCGAGCCGAGCATAATTGCCATTTGCTGAAGGCTGTGGCCGAAGTGTTTTGTCGCACCCGATTCAAACACCGGTAGGAATTGGAATGCCTTTGCAGATGACCTTGTGAAGGTTACAAGTTCCGGATCGCCGACATGGTACAGCACAGTGCCCTTGTTGTCGGTGACGACGATCGAACCGTAGTGAACGGACTCGACGGTGCCGTTGCGGCGGACTTCGGAGAGGATTTCGGTATTAGTCATTGAACATCGCAATCTGTTTCGTTGGATAAGAATGGTTCGTGTTTGTCAGGAACGCAGAGTTCCCTTCCTATTGACCTATTGTCCCACCGCAAGCGGTGGGGCACCCGATTCGTGTGATAGAAGCGAAACCTAGATTCCGGCTTTCGCCGGAATGACTCACCAGTGGCGAGTTGTCAGTAGCACAGGGCTCTTGACCTACTTACTAACCTACCGAAGAAAACTATATACTCAGCGACTTCAGTATCCTCGGAATATCCAAGAATGTCTTGGCGCGGTGCGCGCCGGCTTCTTCGAGAATCTTCAATTTTGATTCAGCCGTTCCCATGTTGCCTTCGACGATAGCGCCGGCATGACCCATGCGTTTGCCGGGAGGGGCAAAGACGCCGCCTATCATTACAATCACCGGTTTCTTCATCTTCTTGATAACGTCCTGAGCGCGTTCTTCATAGACGCCGCCGATTTCACCAGCCATCACAATTGCTTTGGTAGCGTCGTCCTGCTCGAACTTCCAGAGGATTTCATCAAATGTTGAACCGAGAACCGGATCGCCGCCCAAACCGACGCAGGTCGTTTCACCGTAGCCGGCTGAGGTCAGGGTATCGGCAATATAGTAGGTCAACGATCCGGAGCGGCTCACCGTTCCAACGCGACCCGGCGTGAAGGCGATATCAGGCATAATGCCGAGATTCGCCTGTCCCGGCGTGATGATTCCGGCAGTGTTGCCGCCGAGTACGGTTGCGCCGTATTTGACGGCTTCCTTGCGGACTTTGAGCATATCGTGAATCGGAATATGTTCCGGCACGACGACGATGAACTTGATACCTGCGCGAATCGCTTCGATGGCGGCTTCCATGACGAATTTTGCCGGTAGAAATACGACTGATGTATCTGCACCGGTCTGCTTGACGGCTTCTTCGACGGTGTCGAATACCGGTGTGCCTTCAACTGACGAGCCGCCCTTGCCCGGCGAAGTGCCGCCGACGATGTTGGTGCCATAGGTCTTCATGCGTTTGGCATGGAACGATCCGGCGCCGCCGGTGATGCCCTGCACGATGACGCGCGATTTTTTGTCAACGAGAATAGCCATGTTATTTGACCTCCTTCACCAAAGCGACGGCGCGCTTGGCGATCTCTTCGATCGGAGTCTCGATGCCGTGGTATTCGATCTTCTCGAACATTTTGGGATCTTCTTTCTTGGCATCTTCGAAAATCTGCATTCCTTCGCGCCACATGTTGCCGGTGAAGCGCATCACCATCGGTTTGGAGAGTCCGTGATCCTTCAGGAACATCACAACGCCCTTGGCGAAGTCGTCGCAGCGGCTGATACCGCCGAAGCGGGCACCGAAGATGGCTTTCACTTGCGGGTTTTCATCGAGAAGGATTAGCATTTTAGCGAGACGTTCCGGCGTCGGGCCGCCGCCTGAATCCATGAAGTTGGCGGGTTTGCCGCCATAGTACTGAATGAAGTCGTTACCCATGATACCGAACCCGGCGCCACCAGGGAACATGCCGATGTCGCCGTCCAAGTCGAGGTACGGAATCTCCCACTCCTGCGCCTGCTTTTCGCGCGGGGTCATTTCGCCCTCTTCGTGGCGAACTTCGATTCCCATGCTCTGCAAGTCGGCGTGACGGAAGAGCGCGTCTTCATCGAGAGATACCCGTGCATCAGCGGCGAGAAGTTTGCCTTCGGCGGTACGAACCAGCGGATTTATCTCCGCCAGCTTGGCATCATATTTCTTAAAGAAGTTGTAGAGCCCTATTGCAATCGGCGTGAATGCCTTGATCTGATCGCCCGAGAAGCCGAGAAATTTGGCGACCTTGATTGCATCGAAGCTGTGGAAGTCTTCATCGACATCGTAGGAGAGTTTGAGAATCTTTTCAGGGTGAGTGCGCGCAGTCTCTTCGATCTCGACACCGCCATCGGCGCAGGCAATTACAACCAACTTGTAGTTGGCGCGGTCGATGGTGACACCGAGATAGTATTCCTGGGAGATGTTCAGCACTTCGTCGACCAGCACCTTGTCGACGGGATAACCCTTGATCGACAATTTGAAAAGTGCGGCTGCGGCTTCGCGAAGTTCAGCTTCGGACTTGACGATTTTGATGCCGCCTGCTTTGCCGCGACCACCGGTCAGAACTTGCGATTTGAGCACACGCGGAAGACCAGCTTCGAGAGCAACTCGAATTGTCTCGTCTGGTGTGTCTGCCAGTTTACCGGCGCTGATGGGAATCTTGAACTTGCTGAAGAGATCTTTGGCTTCATATTCATAGAGGCGCATAAACAACTCCTGCTAAGACTAATCTTGTCGGGATTTTGGCCCCGACGTAACTATGCGAAAACGCGGGCTAAACCGCGTTTCGGCAATCAGTATAGCCGCTGGATTTTCGCAAGTCAAATGCAAAAACGTGACGGTTTTCACAAGGGTGGCGTTCAAATGTCCCAGATATTGATCTAATCGAGGTTGATGATAGAGGTGATTTTTAGGACTTTTCGAGTTTCAGATATGCCCTCCGCCAAGATGTAGGCGATGTAGACACCATCAGCGACCTCTTCCCCATTCTGATTCGTGCCGTTCCAAGTCAGCGGCGCAGGATCACCCAGCGGACGGGTTATGGTGGCAACCTTTTCACCGGCAATGGTATAAATGCGGATTTCGACCTCGCCGGGCGGGGTAACTTCGAAATCAAAACTCACCCTCGTCGCAAATGGGTTGGGATACGCGGAGATGCCGACAATATTGCGCTCTTCGTGGTTTTCATAATTGAGGGCGTCAAACGCTCGCACGATGCCATAACCAAACACCGAGTCGGGACCGTTGGCGCGGGTTGCAGTGGAAGTCAATGACTCGAAGATTTCGCCGAACTTCCACTCGGGCTTTGCTTGAATCAGGAGCGCAACGGTTCCGGCAACGAGCGGGCAAGAAAACGAAGTACCGCTATTTGTCGTTAGGCCGTTGCTTGTTGGATTGGCGACGGTGTTTCCTGAACCCCACGCACAAAGATCGGGTTTGACGCGCCCGTCGGCGGATGGTCCATTTGACGAGAAATGTGTGATCTCGCCGCCGGAAGTCACAGCGCCGATTGCGAAAACACTGTCGCCATCGGAGGGTGCAATCAGTGTAGGTTGTACCGATACGCGCTGACCGTTGCCAATTGAATTCACTACCATCACGCCCAACGAAGCGGCAATATCTGCTGCCTTGGTTGTGATAGCGGTATTGCCGTCCATGTCGGCATAGTCGTACCAATCAATGTAACCCAAAGAACTTGAGACTACATCGCAGCCGTGAGCTTCGCCCCACTCAAGTCCTGCAACCCAGTCGTCCTCTTCGGTGATGATTTCTGGGCCGTAAAGTTCTGTCTTCGCCAGCAGAAAGGTCGCTTCATAAGCAACTCCCAACATCAGGTTTGGTGCATTTGCTCCGATTACCGAAAGTGTTTGCGTACCGTGTGACTGCTGTGTCGCAGGAATCTCGCCATCGTCCTGAACATCTTCATCGTCATTGATGAAATCGTGTGTCGCCGCAATATCGGTGTTGACAAAGACCGGATGATCGATGCGAAAACCGGTGTCCATCACGAGAATTCTCACTCCGTCGCCTTTGAATCCCAAGGTATGGAGCGCAGGTACTTGGATCTGGTTCATCTGTGACCAGGAGGGGCCGTATTCGGGCGGATAAGGCGCAGAAGGTTTGTCGAGAATCTCGATTTCCGGCAGTAGGGGTTCAGCTGGACGCCGGTAAACCGCGACAGATTGGATTTCTTTCACGCATTCAAGGCGCGCGAAATCATCAAGGTTGGACGGGTTGATATAGGCACTTACGCCGTTGAGCCATCGTGACTGGTTGTCTACTCTCAGGATGTATGGTTGAATTTGCGCGAGGTAATCATCGGAAATCGAGCGATCAAGAGCGGCAAAATCGACAGCAGCAGCACGGGACAATCTGCGCGCTATTGCGTGTGAAGATACTGCTGTTGGTTTCGAGATGGCGCCAACTGACTCGCCTTTGTCGGTGAAGAAGATCCACACTTTGATGGAGTCGCCAGTGAGTCTTTCAGAAGAGATGTTCACTTTGTCGGTAGCCAGTGAGGAACCGCAAATTGATGAAGCGAAACTGATACAAAGGAAAATACAAAGAGTGAAAACAATTTCGGACTTCATCGATTGGTCTCCATTCCTAAGCTATTTGTCCATCGCCTATTTAACGGTTCGGCGCCTCCGATTGTTTAATAGTAATAGAATCTCAGCCTCAAAGTTCCAAGTCAATTTGTCCAAAGGCTTCTGTCCAGACTCCGGTACTGGATTGCCTCAGAGATGTGCTGGACATCAATATTGTCGCAACATTCCAGGTCGGCAATTGTGCGGGCGACCTTGATAATGCGGTCATAGGCCCGTGCTGATAATCCCAGTTTTCCAATTGCCAATCGTAACAGGTCTTGACTTTTATCATCCAGCGGGCAGAACTCGCGAATATCACGCGATTCCATGTGGGCGTTGCAATAGAGCTGCTTGTGACCGGCGAAGCGGGTGTGCTGACGCGAACGTGCTTCATTGACTCGCAGGCGGATTTTCTCTGACTTTTCGGCAAGGTTGAGATCGGATAGCTCTTTGAACTTGACAGCGGGGACTTCAATGTGAATATCGATACGATCTAACAACGGGCCGGAGATCTTGCTGCGATATTTCTGAATCTGCATCGGATTGCAGGTGCACTCATGCGAGAGGTCACCATGGTACCCGCACGGACAAGGATTCATTGCCGCCGCTAACATCATCTTAGAGGGATAAGTCAGCGAGGTCATCGCGCGCGAGATTGTGACTGAACCGTCTTCGAGCGGCTGACGCAGCATTTCCAGTACATCCTTGCGAAACTCGGGAAGTTCATCGAGAAATAGCACGCCGTTGTGCGAGAGGCTCACTTCGCCGGGTCGTGGAATGCGCCCACCACCTATGAGACCGGCATCACTGATCGTGTGATGTGGCGAGCGAAACGGACGTGTCGCAATGAGCGGTGTATCAGAAGGCAGAAGCCCCGCTACCGAGTGAATCTTGGTAGTTTCGAGAGCTTCATCGAGCGTCATGTCTGGTAGGATTGTTGGCAGGCGTCGAGCGAGCATAGTTTTGCCGGAGCCTGGGGGACCAACGAGAATGATGTTGTGGCCACCGGCAGCCGCAACTTCGAGGGCTCTCTTCGTACCTTCCTGGCCTTTGACTTCGGCGAAGTCAGTGGTATAGCTTCGAGCGGTATCGAAGACAGCTTTGATGTCAATTGTGAATTGCGAAACCAAGCGTTCATCCTCAAGAAATGCGATAGCTTCCTTGAGAGAGCCAACCGGATAGACGGCGACTCCCTGCGCCATAGCAGCTTCAGGGGCATTTCCACGCGGGACCACGATTGCGCGCAGGCCAACCTTCTGGGCATTCATCGCCATCGGCAAAACGCCTTCAATTGACTTGAGTGAGCCATCAAGCGAAAGCTCGCCAAGCATGACGACATCGTGGAATTCTTCACGCATTACCTGTCCAGTCGCAGCCAGAATTCCAACAGCCATGGGCAGATCAAACGCTGAGCCTTCCTTGCGGATATCAGCCGGAGCCAGATTGATTGTGACCTTTTTGTTCGGGAAAATGAAGTCGCTGTTCTTGATTGCCGACATGACCCGCTCTTTAGCTTCCTTGACTGCGCCATCCGGTAGACCAACTGTGGCGAACATGGGCAATTGCGGAGTGATGTCAGCCTCGACCTCAACCGTGTAGGCGTCGATGCCCAATACTGCCGAAGAAACAACCTTTGCTAACACGCCAAACCTCTTTGAGAATGGGATATGTAAATTCTAGATTATTCGTCGATTGCGCTACTTTGTGATTAGTGCTGTAAGTTTGTCTTTCGCTGCCCGATATTCGTCTTCGATCATACAAAAATACTTGTAGTCAATCCATCCGCGCGCCAAGAGATCCTCGTGACGGTGAATTCCGTCAAATTGGAACCCGAGTTTTTCGGCGACACGGATCGAAGCCGCATTGTCTGTGGCAGCACGCAGGACTATTCGATGGAGTCGCAACCCCTCGAAGGCAAATCGGAGGAGCAATGCTGCTGCTTCAGTGGTTAGTCCTTTGCCTGCATGATCCGAACGAATCCAGTATCCGATTTCGGCAGAACGAATTCGTTGCCGGACGTCGTGGAGCCCACAGTTTCCGAGATATTCATCGGTCGCCGAGTCGAAAACGCTGAACGCATAGGCCATTTCGCGTCTGCGCCAAACAAATGTCCGGCGGATGAACTCAGAGCTGTGTTTGACCTTAGTCGTGTGCGGCGGCCAGAGCAAAAACTGATCAAGCTCTTTCCGGCTTGCCGCAATGGCGTCAAACAACGCATTAGCGTCGCTGCGTCGTGGCGGCCGCAGATAGATTCTCTTCGATTTCAGCATCATCGAGTGGTTTCCCTTAATATGGTGTTTCTAAGCTACATTCAAATGTTGCAAAAATCAATCATCTTTCCCAAAAAGAAAAAGGGTCATTGGCAGTAAGCCAATGACCCTACAAAATGATGTAACAGTCTTAGAAGCGGGCGTCGTCACCGTTTCCGGTGAAGCGTTTGCGTTTCATTTCAACCGTCCAGACTCCATTGTCGAACTCGCCCACAGCCTGAATGTCTGCGGTAGAGCCCCAAGGAATACTGTTGATAAATCCAGGAACGGTCGAACCAACGACCCAATTAGTCGAAGTGGTTGGTCTGATTTGGTAGTCCCAAAGCGGATAACTCGCATTGCTATTAGGATCAGCAGGCGCCATGTACTTCGGGCGATCAATCGTATCACCGGCGGTAATCGTGAATTCACGATTGAGGCGATAAACCGGCAACCCGACATCATTCTTTACGCCACCACTTGCTCCGTTATCCAAGAAGCGATCTAATGCATAGCCGGTAAAATTTGTTGTCGCTGAAGTCCAATGCCAAATGTCCATGCGCTCGCGTGAGCCTCTGGTGGCGTGGAAATTGCCGTTAACGACTCCGTCATCGGTGTGACACGTAACAAGACAGCCGTCGCTTGCATAGCGAGTAACCGACGTAATCTCGAAGAACAGATTTAAGCGATCCTCATTCGTGGTCGATTTCGACCAACGATCAGGATTGCCCACACCGTCTGTAGGATAGATCCAGTACTCTGGATTATTACTGTTGCTGACTTCAAGTCCGTACTGGGCGTTAGCAACTTCAGTCCATTGTATCTGGAAGTAGAGATACTCATTATCGAATGCGGAACGGACTTGCGCAGATTCTATAAAGTTGTAGTCTCCGGCAGCACGGACAAGTTCAATGTTCGTGAACTTATCTCCCCATCCAGCGTCCTCGCCGTCTTTGCCGTCAATAGCAGGAGCGACACCTGTTGGAAGCTGGTAGCAATAGACCGTATCGCCCGCAGCCTGGTGTTCGCCATCAAAGGCGAGATAGAGTTTGGGAGCACCATTGTGGCTGCGCTGACTGTTGTTGGTAATTGCCAATGAGAAGAATCGATTCTCAGGAATTGGCAATACGTAGTCGTCGCCACCCGGCCCGGGAGGGCCGCTGAGGCCACGATCTCCGGAAATGCCGTCGCAGCCAACTAGGGTGAGCACGAGTAGACTGAGCAACAACCCAGCAAGTATCAAGAATATCTTATTTGTCATTTCTCACTCCTCCTAAAAGACCACGTCGTCGCCAGAATGTGTTCTGCGAGCACGGCGAATTTCCAAGGTCCATACGCCGCCACCCGAATCATCAAAAGTTGCACGGGCATAGATGTCGGCACGACTGCCGCTAGGAATTGTTGAGATAATTCCGGGAAGATATACAGGGCGTTCGAAATCCCAGCCTGCCGGACTAAATCCAACTACATCGAAATACCACAGCGGATAGATTTCCCGTTGAAGATTCAATTGAGATTTGTAATTGGGATCACGGAAGCTCTGGTAAAGTGGAACTGAGTCTGGCAGCACGTGATTAAGAATATACGATGCGGCACCGGCGTCCGGGGCTTTCCCCCGGCTGGTAAGATTCCAATCGTCGGCGGTTGAGACAGGATTGGAAGTTCCGGCACCCCAAATCCAAGCATCGACAAACAGCCCATTCGGAAGCGCACCGCCGGCACCCGACATTCCAAAGAACTCGCGAAATGCCAAATCCGACCATTCTTGAACTTCTGTATCGCCCCAGAAAAGTGCGAGTTTATCTTCGCCGACACTGGGGTCAACCCAGATCAATGTTGTATCGCCAAAGGTGGTATCGACCTCGCAAATCGTTTCCTGTACAGTCGGATCAAAGAAACAGAAAAGTGTTTCTACACCAAGCACCGGTACGCGTACCCAACTGAAAAGTGTCGTATCGAATGGCTCAATCTCCTCGATAATCTTACTAAGCGCATCCATCACCAATTCGTTCGGACCGTCGGAGGTAGTAACCTCATAAATGGTAGAGTCGCCAGCCTGGGTGATAACCGATACTTTGCGCTCCTTCCATTGGAAGAAGGAATAGATGTAGTAGTCATCCCAAGCGACTCGGCAGACGATTTCGGATATTTCCGGATCAGTGAGACCAACACCTGTATTCAGGAAGCTCGAACGAATACGGGACTTTTGTTCACCCCACTCGACTTCTTCTCCGTCAATTCCGTTTATCAGAGGCGGATTGGCAGCGCGTGCAGCAACTACAGTGTCGCGCGTGGCACGGGCAGTTGAGTCAAAAGTAACAAACACTCGCTTGTTACCGCTGACAGCGCGATCATTCGCGTTGACGACACCAACGCCAAAATAGCGGTCCTGTGGACGATCCAAGTCCGGATCAGTTCCAGGGATTCCGCGGTCGCCGGGATCGCCAATCTTGCCTGGTTCGCCCTGATCGCCTTCACAACCACTCATCACGAACATCCCGAAAAACAGACCGAGACAAATCAGCAGCATTATTCCCCTACGCATCTGATCCTCCCTGAAGTCTCCGCAGCTTGGAATTCGAAATCAAAAGCATTGCTATATTACTCCCAAAAATTGATGCCGTAGATTAAAAGCCGAGATCGTCGGCGTGTCCTGTATTTCGAAGTCTGCGCAATTCAACAATCCAAGTGTCACTAAAAAATGTCCCGACGCTTTGGATATCCGCAGCGGAACCGGCTGGGACCTTTGTGACGTATCCCGGGATTTTCGCTCCTTCAGCCCAGTTGTAGTTGGCTATGAACTCCGAATATTCAAATATCTGCAGTGGATAATTAGTACCCACTCTTGGAGAATTTGATTTCATGTAACGTGGAAGGCCGTTCAACGGAGCGTTTGGCAAAACAGCGGTTGTGCCAAGGTCGTTCGTCAATCCATTGTCGATCGCGAAAGTCACCACATTATCGGAGACTATGTCCGCGTAGTACGACTCTGTCGATTGCCAGACCCAAAGGTCGGCAAGTTCACCAATATTGGACGTCTTGAAGGAAGTGCCATCGAAAATCGAATTCAATCCTTCCGTATCCCAGCCAACGACGTCAGAAATTTCCCAGGCAAGGAAAAGTTTGTCTTCGCCGCCCGAGCGAATCCACGAGCCTTCGAATAGGTTCCAGAAGTCTTTGGTAGTATCAGCACCTACCGTAAAGTCACCGGTGGCGACTTCGGTCCAAATGAATTGTGCGTAGACGTAGGTGCGGTCGTAACCGAATCGGACTTTGACGGTCGCGATTCCGTTATCAGCTCCGGAAAGATTCGACAAAGGAATAGTTGAGGTTAATGCATCTCCCCATTCCTGAGTACCGCCGTCAATTCCGTCGATCATCGGAGCAACGTCCATCAAGCGGGCAACGACTCTGTTTGCACTTGGTACGGCATTGGCGTCAGAAGTAATTTCGATCTTTGGAGCGCCGCTATAGTCATTGGCGGTGCTATTGTTCAACATCAAACCAAAGTTTTGTGTGGCAATGGGTGGAGGCGTGAAGTTGTTTCCGGGAGGACCAATCGGTCCTTCAAACCCTTGAGGTCCCTCTAATCCCTGGTCACCTTCGCAACCAAATAAGAACAAAGCCGAAACCAGTACGCCTATTGCGAGATAAACCGACTTCCCAACCGACATCATCTCCTCCATAGAGCTATCTAAAAGACGTGATAATCAAAAAATAACAGTCCGCACTTTACAAAACGTGTCCGGGAAATGCAAGGGATTTTTTGGCGGTCTCCTGAAAATGGATACGACGTAATATAATGGCAGACCACAATTTCAAACGAGCGGGACAATCAGAGTGACAATGGAAAGACGTTGGGCGTGGCGCTATCGTTTAATGACCGGAAAGTGCGACTTTATCCAGTCATTCATTCCGCCTTTGATATTGATCAGATTCAGATATCCGCAGTCAGCGAGTTCTCGTGCAGCAACCATGCTACGCCGACCGGCGCGACAAATGAGGTAAATCGGCTGGTCTTTTGGAAATTGTGTGGCGTCAATTTCAGCAGCGATGACCTGATACTCAATGCGTGCCTTGACATGCGGTGCTCTACCATTTTCGTACTCTTCGAGCGTACGGACATCAATTAGAAGAAGCGTGGATTCCCGATCAAGGCGCTCTTTCAGTTCCTGTACTGAGATTTCGCTGATGCTTTTGGATGAGGGCTCGTTGCTACCGAAGTGAAACCAGGATGACATGGATAATTTATTGAGTTCGCGATTGTCCGCTCGTGCGGCTCAACGGGATTCGCGATTTTCCTGATTGGCTTTGAAATTAGTTATCGACCATTTTCCGCTTCGGAGTTTCAGGCCCATCTGGGAGTAATACTGGATGCGGGTGGTGCGGTCAATAAATGAGACTTCGACCAACGCCGTGGAGTCATCGCGGCGGAATTCTTCATTGACGACAATCTGAGACTTTGCCCAAACGCCTCGGTACTCGCCCGAACCGATGAAACCTGTTAAGAGGCGTTGTTTCTTGGCTGCGAGGTTGAGACTGTCGTACTTCCCTTCGCTGAACTCGTAAGTGGCGACGGAATCCAAGTCAATGAACGGAGTTATGTCGGCAAGCGAATCGGCCTGAATCAACCGGACGAATTCCAGAACATGATGGCGCGCTGATGGTCCATCATTACCGCATGAGGCAATGATCAGCGCCGAAACAATCGGGAGAATGCAGATTAGTCGAGACAAAGCGCTACCAGCGATATGCCAGGTTAACACGATGCAGTGAGCCTAGATCAGCATAGGGAAGGAAAGCATAGTCGATATTGATCTTGGGAAATGCAAAGCCGGCACCGAATGAAAATCCAGCAGTATTGTCCTTGTCGCCGTCGGTCTTATAGTTGCTGCCGAAACTTGAGTAGCCGGCGCGAACGGCAAGCGGGATTTTATCTGGCTGAAATTCGAGTCCGATTGCGCCATAGAGATCATTGTCAGTCGGCATTACCCCCTCGCCCGACACAGTTATTGGAATCTCGCGGAGTCGATGCGAGAGACCGGCGCGAATCAGAATGGGGAGCGGGTCTTTATGTTCTTCAGATAATCCCGACAATTGAACGCCGAGATTGGATGCTGAGAGGCCGAGATTTGTGCGCCCGTCCTTCAGGCGGTAAAGTAAACCAAGGTCGGCGGCTATTCCCTGCGAAGAGAACTCATCTATTTTCTGATAGATAAACTTCACGTTTGCACCGACCGAAAGCTGCTTGGCTACTTTATTGGCATATCCAAGTGTAAATGCCATATCAGAACCAGAGAAGTCACCAATAACCTGGCCGGATGAATTTGTTTCGTCAATCGTGCCATAGCTCAAATAGGTGATCGCAAATGCCAATGCCGACTTGCTGTCGTAAATGGTCGGCTCGTCCTCTTCATCGTAGCTGTACTGATCTTCTTCGGTCTCGGTAGTTCCCTTCGGCATAACGAACATCACACTTCCGGACTGAATATCTGCGATGTAGTTCATATAAGATGCCGACAACGCTTTGGTTTGCATCCCTATCAATCCTGCAGGATTGTAGTAGATCGCAGATTCGTCGTTTGCCAATCCGACGAAGGCTCCACCCATCGACAATGCCTTGGCACCAACTCCGATCTTAAGAAACGGGTAAGCGGTAGTACCAACCTTGCTCTTGCCGGCAAGAAGAGTAGACGAAAGAACGAGCATCAGGAGAGTGGAGAATAAGACAATTTGTCTCATTGCGATTTCCTCAGGGTTGTCTGTTAGCGAATTCTATGAACATCTATAATAGTACGGCAGGACGTCGAAAGTTCCTACCATGATTTCGTTAATTCATCGACAATATCGCGCGCCAGTTTATCGATCGCTTGAAGTTTGCCTTCGTCCTCGGTTTGTGTCGAAGCCGAGTAGACTCCGAAACCCAACACATTGGTCCGTTCCGCCAGCGCCTTTCCACCCTTGCGCTCCATCACGAAATTGACATAGATATTGACGCGGTACTCTGAGACATTGTCGGACTTATCGTAAGTATAAGCATTACGCTCATATTTTATGACCTCGCCGCGCAGAATAGCATCGGCATCTGCAGCGGCAACTACTTTGAGTGTATTGTCCTGGATCAGGCGGTTGATAATTTCACGAGTAAGATCCTCCTGTATCCCATACTCCAGCGACTGATTCTCAAACGTCGGTACTGCGATTGATTTAACGCCGCCAAGTGACGAGCTGGAAAAAGAGTAGACGCCGCACCCGGCGCACAAGAGTGCAATAATCGCCAACAGGTACTTCATACGACTTTCTGTCCCCGCTTGTAGACGGCGGTCACTGGATTCTGTGCAAAGAAGTAAGGCAGCTGCTTGTAGTTTTCGGCATCCCAAAGGACAAAGTCGGCGAGCTTACCAATTTGCAATGAACCTACCTTCTCTTGCATTCCAATCGCACAGGCTGAATTGAAGGTGACTGCGTTGAGGATCTCCTCGGGCGTCATTTTCAGGTAGATAGCCGCTATTGTCATTGTCGCCTGCAATGATGTATTGCAGGACGAACCCGGATTGAAGTCAGTCGCCAGCGCCACCGGGACTCCGGCAGTTAGCATCTTGCGCGCAGGTGCGTACTCTTTATGCCCAAGGAAGAAAGTCGTCGAAGGCAGAAACACTGCAATGGTCTTAGCTTTCGCCATAGCAGCAATTCCGTTATCGGATGCGTAAACGAGATGGTCAGCGCTAACCGCGCCAAGTTCGGCAGCTAACTCGGCTCCGCCAACCGATTTTAGTTCGTCGGCATGAAACTTCAATTCGAATCCATTCTGTTTGGCGGCCGACATGATTCGCCGGGATTGATCGATATCAAACACTCCGGCTTCAGTGAAGATATCGCAGTACTTCGCCAAATTGCGTTTGGCAACTAACGGTATCATTTCTTCGATAAGGAGCCGGACGTAGCCTTCGCGGTCTGAGCGATATTCATCCGGAAACTCGTGAGCGCCGAGGAAAGTCGGCACTAAGTCAATAGGGTGATTTTTGTCTAAACGTTGGATGACTTCAAGTGATTTTACCTCGGATTCGGTGGAGAGTCCATATCCAGATTTGGCCTCGGCGGTGGTTGTGCCGCTCTTGAGCATTCGGTTGAGAAAACGTATGCCATTATTGTAGAGAGTTCCCTCGTCTGCTTGACGGAGGCGTCGGGCGGAGTTTCTTATGCCGCCGCCGGCTTCGGCAATTTCCATGTAGGTTTTGCCGGCATTGCGCATATAGAATTCATCTTCGCGAGTCGCCGCAAACACCGGGTGCGTATGAGGATCGACTAAGCCGGGGGTAACAAGCATGCCGTTGGCGTCGATGACTTCTTCAAAGCGTGCTTTGGGGAAAGCTGCGGTGACGTCTGATTCAATTCCCACCCATTTGATTGTTTCGCCTTCAAAGACGAGAGCACCCTGCTCTATCAGCTCAAGATGACTCATTTTCTCACCTGTCTTCGGTTGAGAGTCATCGTTCGAGCAGGTGACCAGCTGTGAGCAATTGCGAAGTAATTTCACGCGTTCAAGTCTTTCGATAGATTCCAAAAATCGGGTCCGATTTGTTTCGGCATCTGCGATACGTAAAAGAATTTGGCAGTTAAATCCAAGCCCTTTTCCGCAAGTTCATTTGGACTATGTTTTGTTCAGTGCTGCTTTCTCACGCTCGATGAAGATTGGATATGCAAACGAACGCCATTGAGACAGTCGAGTCGCAAACACGATTGAAGCGACAACACACAGTATTCCAGTGACCAGCATCGTATGCGGAGCGCCGATGGCGCTTGCCAACGTGCCAGTTATCAGATTTCCGAACGGCAACATTCCTACAAAGGCGGCGACATAAAGGCTGATCACGCGACCGCGCTTGTCTTCATCAACGAGGGTCTGCAGAATGGTGTTCGTACAGGCTATCTGCGAGATCATCCCAATGCCAATCAGATACATGAATGGCACTGCCACCCAGAAATCGCGGATGAAGGAAATTGCGATAAGACCGCTACCCATGCCGGTCGCTGCAATCGCCAACATTTTTTCAAGTCCAAGTACGCGCTGTCGCGAGGCGAGATAGATTGCTGCCGTGATTGCTCCGAGTCCAGTTGCGCCCATCAGGAATCCAAGCGTGCGCGAGTCACCAAGGAGAATGTCGCGAGCATAGACCGGCATCAGAGCTGCGTAAGGCATGCCGATCACACTCACAAACGCCAACAGTATCAGAATTGGGCGTATCGAAGGCGAGTTAAAGGCATAGCGGACGCCTTCGCGGAAACCGCCCCAGATGTTGCCCACGGACTTCGTTGCCTCCTGTGGTCGAAGGCGCATCGCCATCAGGCATCCGAGTACAGCGATATAGCTGACACCATTTAAGAGGAAGCACCAACCTTCGCCAATCAAGGCGATCAAGATACCTGCTAATGAAGGACCCAGTACCCGCGCAAGATTAACCATCGACGAATTGAGAGCAATTGCATTGCTAAGGTCGTTCTTGTTCTCAACCAACAGGACCACCATCGACTGGCGGGAGGGAAAATCAAAGGAATTGATCACACCTAAAACACCCGCCAGAGTCACGATATGCCAAACTTGAACCGTATCGGTCAGAACCAGTACCGCCATCGTGAGCGCTTGCAGCATGGCGAGTACTTGCGCAGTGAAGAACATTTTGAAGCGACTGGTGCGGTCGGCGAATACTCCTGCTATCGGAGCGAAGAAGAAATTCGGCGCGTACAGGACAAATCCGACCAGTCCCAGCATAAAGACCGAATCGGTCAGCTTGTACAGCAGCCAGTTAAGCGCTATCGACTGCATCCACGTGCCGGTAATAGAAATTGCCTGGCCGAAAAAGTAGAGTCGATAGTTGCGGTGCTGGAATGCCCGCAAGGTCGTGCGTATTCGACTGGTGGTTGGTGAGTTTGAAGTGGGGTCGGATGTCGGTGCGGCTGTTTTCAAGTTGTATCTTCTCCGTTAGAAATATACGCAATATTGACGAGTGATTACAAGTAGTTCACAGGCCGCAATTCGGCTCATTGCCGTTGACAGATTTGTCGAGTTTATGTATATTGAATGCCAATTAGTTAACTCTCTTGGGGATAGGCTCAAAAAGATGAAAAACAACTCAAAGGCTGATTCGCGGGTACTTCGTGTGCTATTAGTGGCAATGGCATTGTTGGTCTTAACGCAACCGTCTTTCGCTACGATAATAAACGTCCCGACCGACTATCCGAGTATTCAGGCGGCCATTGTTGCATCCAACAGTGGTGATACGGTTTATGTTTCTCCCGGGACTTATGTCGAGAACATTAACTTTCTTGGCAAGAATATCCTGTTGAAGTCTACGGATGGGGCAGCGGTGACGATACTGGAACAGGCGGACCAGAATTCGGCGATT
>JADJGC010000006.1 GCA_016708315.1 bacterium | reverse complement strand
AAGACGCCGACGTTGACGCGGTCTTGGGTCATGGTGTCGCGGTCGCGGATGGTGACGGTTTGATCGGTCAGGGTTTGGCCGTCGACAGTGATGCAATACGGCGTGCCGATTTCATCCATGCGGCGATAGCGGCGGCCAACAGCGCCGGCATCATCATAGAACATCTTGAAGTGCTTCTTCAGATCGTGGAAGAGACTGGTCGCGAATTCCGGCATGCCGTCTTTCTTGACGAGCGGGAGAACTGCGGCCTTGATCGGGGCGATCTTGGGGGAGAACTTCAGGACGACGCGGACCTCGCCTTTGACCTCTTCTTCTTCGTAGGCATCGACGAGACAGACGAGAAGTGTGCGGTCGCAACCGGCGGAGGTTTCGATGATGTAGGGCACGAATTTTTCGCGCGTCTGGTCATCGAAGTAGCTCAAGTCTTTGCCGGTGGCTTCCATGTGGCGGCTTAGGTCGAAGTCGGTGCGGTTGTGGATGCCCTCGAGTTCTTTCCAGCCGAAGGGGAATTCGTATTCGATGTCGAACGCTTTTTTGGCGTAGTGGGCAAGTTCGCCCTCGCCGTGTTCGTGATAGCGCAGACGTTCGGGACGGATGCCGAGTTCGAGATACCATTTGAGGCGTTCGGCTTTCCAGTACTCGAACCACTGGTCGTCATCGGACGGCTTGATGAAGAACTGCATTTCCATCTGTTCGAATTCGCGGGTGCGGAAGATGAAATTGCCGGGAGTGATTTCGTTGCGGAAGGCTTTGCCGATTTGCGCGATACCGAACGGTGGTTTCTGGCGTGAGGGACCCATGACGTTGAGGAAGTTGACATAGATGCCTTGCGCGGTTTCGGGGCGCAGGTAGACGGTGGCGCTGGAATCTTCGACGGGACCCATGAAGGTCTTGAACATCAGATTGAAATTGCGCGGTTCGGTGAGTTCGGCGCCGCATTCGAGCGGGGATTTGCTTGGTTTCATCGGACAGCGGGCGACATCGAGTTGGTCGGCGCGGAAGCGGGCTTTGCATTTTTTGCAGTCGACCATCGGGTCGGTGAAATTGGCGACGTGGCCGGAGGTTTCCCAGACCTTGGGGTGCATGAGGATGGCGGCGTCGACACCTTCGATGTCGTCGCGTTTTTGCGTCATGGCCTTCCACCAGAAGTCTTTGAGATTGCGTTTGAGTTCGATGCCGTAAGGACCGTAGTCCCAACAGGAGCCGAGGCCGCCATAGATTTCGGATGACGGGAAGACGAAGCCGCGTCTTTTGCAGAGGGAGACGATTTGCTCCATACGGTCAACAGGTTTTGCCACAGATTCCTCCAAGAGTATTGTTAGTTAATAAATTCGTAACAAGCGCCGACACCACGGAGCTCTCACCCTACCCTCTCCCATGGGGAGAGGGGAAAGCATCGGCGGGGTTATTGTCGACCTCACCGCCTTGGCGAAGGCTCAGGGGCCTCGCACCTAACGACAATGCCCCTCACCCGACAAAGCCTCACCCCTCACCCTCTCCCAAAGGGAGAGGGGGAACGCTGGTCACCCGCCCGACAACACCAGACGCAATATGGTAGCTCTCGACCCCCTCCAAGGAAAGGTGGTCCCGCCGTTCGCGATGGGGAGAAGTGCGGAAGGGTTCGGACAAGGATTAGTTGGTAGAATAGCGGTGGAAAAGTCGCGAAATTGGCGATGTTTGGCGGTTTTCTTGCGATCCGAGAAAACGCTTAGGCTGGAGAAGTGTCTCTTTCGAAGAAGCGCAGTTTGCGCAGGAAGTCGAATGACTTGAGGTCGACGCGTTTGCCGACGTGGAACTCGGTTTGCGCCACGAGCAGGTCGCGGATTTGTTCGATCTGCGCCTGGGACATCAACATCTTGCGCGAATCGGAGATATTGGTTCCGGCGAGCAATTTCAGGGCGCGCACGGTCGAGATATCGAGCGTGACGACAAGCTGGTCGCCGACACATTTTGGGCAGACGACGCCGCCGGAATGCGAACTGAACATCAGTTTTTCGGCGGAGATCATTTTGCCGCATTCGGTACACATTTCCAGTTCAGGCGCGTAGCCGGAGAAAATGCAGAGCACATACCAGAAATGCAGAATTTCGCGGCGGAAGTTTTTCTGCTGTGAGTCATTTAGCAAGCGCAGGTAGCGCTTGAGGAGCAAGTAGACGTGAAGGTTGACCTCTCTTTCGGGAAGGAAGAGATTGACGAATTCCATGGCGGCTGAGGCGTATCCGTACTTGAGTTCATCCTTGACGATATTTGCGAAGTGCTCGCGGGTTTCGGCTTTGGAGACGTAGTCGGCGGTGTCTTTCTCGTTTTCGTAGAAGACGACATCGCTGACATTGAAGTATTGAAGGGCCTCGGCCATTGCCGATCCGGGCCGTGTTGCGGCTTTGGCGACGAGGGGAAGCTTGCCGCGTTCCTTAGTCATGCAGACGAGGAAGAGGGAGCTGTCCTGTACGCGGGTCCGTTTAAGGACAATTAATTCCGTTTTGTTGATCGGCATAGTTAAACAGAGTAACGAATTAAGGGCGATGTGTCAAACGGTATCGCAAGTAAGAGGATGCCCTCCGTCGCCTTCGGAACCCGTCTCCCAAAATGGGAGAGGGGAAAGGAATCGTCGCGAGTGATTTCTTGCGTACGGGCTTACACACCCCGCCTTGAGTGTGCTCTCCGCCGCGGCGGATCGCACACTCAAGGCACCCCTCTTAATAGAGGGGAATAGAACTTGGCAGTTGGAGTGGTTGGACGTCGGGCTACATACTTTCCGCTACGGCGGACGAGTTGCTGGCTCTCCCAAAATGGGAGAGGGGAAGGAATCAGGATTTCTGTGCGCTACCCCCCGCGCCCCATAGAGGGAATAGAACTTGGCAGTTGGAAAGGCTCGGTGTCGGGTTCCGTGCTTCCTGCTAAAGCGCAGGATGCGTCGCTGGGAACGCGGAACTTCAACTGACGATTGGCAAAACGGAGACGCCCACAAGGGGCAAGGCTACGGTGTATTCGGTTTGAGAGATCGAGTTGAGATTGGCGCCCACGAGGGGCTAGGCTACCGTTTTCGGTTTGGCAGTTCGAGTTGAGAGAGACGCCCACAAGGGGCTAGGCTACGGTCTGGTTGAGTGGCGCAACGAATTAGTATTCGATGACGCGTTCGCCGGGGCGCGAGAGCTGGTAATTCTTGCGGGCGAGTTTTTCGATGAAGAGGGTGTCGGAATGCAAGCGATAGCGTTTGTATTCGAGGTCGACGAGGTCCGTGTTGAGACGGACCTCCTCGCGGTCAAGTTCGGTGATTTGAGCCCGGAGTTCCATCATGTTGAGGAATCCGTATTGGCCCACCGTAAGATGGTAGCAAAGCAGTAATATCAGCGACAGGAGAATGAACATGATGATGCGGGTACGAATACGTATCCAGCGATTTTCTTCCTGACGCACCATTGATATTGACTACTTCCTTGAAGTCAAATTGAAGAAGGCACTTCTGCCCGGGAACTCTCCCATATTATCCAATTCTTCCTCGATGCGCAACAGGCGATTGTATTTCGCGACGCGATCGGTGCGGCAGAGCGATCCGGTTTTGATCTGGCCGGCATTGACGGCGACGGCGATATCAGCAATCGTCGTATCCTCAGTCTCGCCGGAGCGATGCGACACAACCGATGCGAATCCGGCACGTGTGGCCATGGTGATCGTGTCAAGCGTTTCGGTGAGGGTACCGATTTGATTCAGCTTGATCAGGATAGCGTTGGCGGCTTTTTCTTTGATGCCGCGTTCGAGGAAGACCTGGTTGGTCACGAACAAGTCGTCGCCGACGATTTGGACTTTGTCGCCGATTTCGTGAGTGAGTTTCTTGAACCCTTCCCAATCGTGTTCGGCAAGGCCGTCTTCGATGGAGATGATGGGGAATGCTTTGCAGAGTTCTTTATAGAAATCAACCATCTCGTCGGAGGTAAGGCTGCGGCCCTCGCCGGCGAGGACGTACTTCTTGGATTTTTTGTCATAGAATTCGGAAGCCGCGGGATCGAGTGCGAAGAGAATGTCGGTACCGGGTTTGTAGCCGGCTTTTTCAACCGCTTCGGTGATGACTTCAAGCGCTTCGCGATTAGATTTCAGGTCGGGAGCAAAACCGCCCTCGTCACCGACGGAGGTGTTGTAGTGCTTGGCGTGAAGGACATTCTTGAGCGAGTGGAAAACCTCGGTGCCCATGCGCAACGCATCGGAAAATGTCTCTGCGCCAGCGGGCATGATCATGAATTCCTGGAGGTCGACCTTGTTGTCGGCGTGCTTGCCGCCATTAAGGATGTTCATCATCGGCAACGGCAGGACGCGCGAATTGGTGCCGCCGACGTAGCGGTAGAATGGCAGCATCGAATATGATGCGGCAGCTTTGGCGACCGCGAGCGAAACACCGAGAATGGCGTTGGCGCCGAGATTCTTCTTCTCGGGTGTACCGTCGAGGTTGAGCATGAAGCCATCGACCTCGCGCTGGTTGAGGACATCGATGCCTTCTTCCTTGATGGCAGGGACGATCTTGTCGTTGACATTGGCGACGGCTTTGAGGACACCTTTGCCGCCGTAGCGTTTTTTGTCGCCATCGCGTAATTCGAGGGCTTCGTTGGAGCCGGTAGAGGCGCCGGATGGGACGGCAGCGCGGCCAAAAGAGCCATCTTCAAGCAGGACATCGACTTCAATAGTAGGGTTGCCGCGACTGTCGAGTATTTCGCGAGCAAGACATTGAGCAATCTTCGGCATAGCCAAAACTCCTTAAACAGACAGACTTTGCGGTGAAAGTATGAAGTAAAAAGTTAGGAGCAAGATAAAACTTTGGGGGGCGCGCGAACGTCGCAGACAACTCTTCGAACTTCGCTGTGGTCAACTTGGGGTGAGAAATACAAACCAGCATTTCAGCGCAACCCCTAAAGCACTCAACTGAAGTGCGAGGTAAGCTGAGGATTTGATCTGCGCCGCTAACCTGGATTCCCGCTTCCGCGGGAATGACAATCATGATGGAATATCAAGTTCCAAGAGGACTTGTTAAACTAAATTGGGTCAGGCTGACTACAGCAGTTGGTAGCGCTTGCGCAGATACCATTCGGTGCAGAGCATCAGGATGATGAACACCAGCAGGAATTTGTTGTCGAAAAGGGTTAGTTCGCTGCGGGAAGTAAAAGTCTTCGGAGCGAGGCCGGAGAACTGCGTGATGGATGCGGTGTCGGCGACGGCATAGAATTGACCGCCGGAGACTTCGCTGATGCGTTTGAGCGCGTCGAAATTGGCGGTCTGGGAGAGGTCTTCCAAACTATAAGGTTCGACGATGAATGACGATGACGGTCTGCCGATGGCGACGCCTTCGCGTTTGACGGTGCCTTTGACTTCGTATTCGCCGGACGGCAGGTAATGCAAGTCCGCCGAATAGTTGCCCGGTCGGTCATAGCGGAAACTGACGACCATGCTGTCGCCGGGATTCTGGCGCGAGCTAAGGGAGGCTTCAACTTCGGCGTTGTCGATCGGGATATAGCTTTCATCTAAGACGCGGGCATTGAGTCGTACTGATTCACCGGCGATGAAAATGGGGCGCTCGGGTGTGATGGTAACGCGTTCGACATCTTCTCGGGCGACGAGCCAGAGTACCAGATTGTCAATCATCTTGTTGTAGGTCGAATCGGATTCGTTGATGCTCTTGGCGAGGAAATCAAGACGCCAGAGCGGAAATGCCGAGAGAATCGCAATCTTGCCGTTGCGATACCGCTGTGCAGCCAAAATCGGAATCGACTGGTCAGGTGTTGCGGCGCCGGGTACGATGCCGATGACGGTGGCTTCGGGGCGAAGATTCTCGGCGCGAAGGAAACCTGCAAACGGCGGAAGCGCATTGAGAAGTCGTTGAGTTGTGGCGCCATCTTCGGAAAGACGCATCAAAGGATGAATGCGACCACGCTCGGTAAGTTGGAGATTCGTTTCCTGCGTAACGATCGCGAAGTTCGACTTCACGGGCTGATACGGCAACAGGTCCGCAGGGAGCCGCGTTTTGGGACGTCCGCCGAAATTTTCGCCAGCGAGGAAGAACATGCCTTTGCCGGTGCGCTCGAAAAATGCATCGAGTAATTGTTTGTGATCGGCGAGCCAATCGGAATCAAAATCGAGCAATATCAACGCATCATAGGCGGCGAGCGCATCGACATTTTCCGGGAAACGGAATCGTGCCGTTAATGCGCTGAGGGGAGTTGATGTACTGGTCGATCTTGAAATCTTGTTTCGCTGCAAGCGCGCGATTGAAGAATTTGAAATCCCAATTCAGCGAGGATGTTGCCAGCAGGATGCGAATTTGACTTGCGCGAATCTTAACCGAAACCTGTTTGCTATTGTTCTTCTCGGACTCTTCGTTTGATTGAACCGGTGCAGATGCTTCCAGTACGATATCACCTTCTTTGGCGGGCAAAAACGAAAGAGCGACCTTTTGTTGGCGCCCCTGGCCCTCAAGGTCGATGTCTTCTTGAACGAGGACGCGCTCGCCTTGCCGGATGCGAATCGGCAGACGGAGATTCTCAAAGCCCCGCGACTCGATGATGACTTCCATTGGGAAATCTTTGCCGACAAAACCGATGGGGTTGCAGTTGATCTGCGAAATCTTAATATCAGCGAGCGGGTTCGGATCGCCAAAACCGAGTGTTGTTACCGGGACGCCAAGAGAGCGGGACTCGGTAACAGGGTTGGCGCCAAAATTGGAAACGCCGTCCGAGAGGAGAATCACGCCCTGCAAGTTTGCCTCAGCGAGTTCTTTGTCAAGGGCGTTCAGAACGTTGCCAATTGCTGTGACGGGAAATGAGCCGTCGATAACGCCATCGCGAGTAAGTGTGTCGGCGAAGGCATAACGGATGATCTCTGATCCGGCAGGGAGTCTGGATTCGATGCCGGTGATGATATTTTCGATTTGGGCAAATTGTTCAGATGAGTGGCGATTGCGCGCCATGGAAGTTGAGTTATCGACTAGTATCGCGACGGTGGCCGGCTTCGACTCCGAGTTTTCCATAATCAGCAACGGTTCGGCAAAAACGAAGAACAAGGCGGCGAGTGCGAGTCCGCGCAAAACGCCCAGTGTAATCCGGAAACCACGGGTCAGCATCGGATTGGTGCGGCGATAATAGAAATAGGTCGCGGCAATTGTCGCGAGGAATGTCAGAGTGATCACCCACAGCCAAACCGAGGTGAACGACAGGCTGTAATGTGTGACCAGCAAAACGTTCAGCATATTATGGTTATACTGCCGGAGGGGTGAAAAGATGTATCAAGAGAAAATTAAACGTCACGATTTATCGAAAAAGTGGCCAGTTTTTCGAGCGAATCATAGTGGCGGCTGTTGGCAAAGGGTTTCAAGTACGACAGAGCCTGATCGGCAAGCGACTGGGCGCGAGTGCGGGCATAGTCGATGCCGCCGGAATCCTGAATGAAATCAAGGACTGTATCAAAGCCCTTCTGCTCGACGCCGTTTTCGAGAATCTTGATAATGCTCTTTTTGGTGCGGGCTTGTGACTTGCGGAAAGCGTGAATCAAAGGCAGGGTGATTTTGCCGTTGATCAGGTCGTTGCCGACTTTCTTGCCGGTGCGTTCGGCCTCACCGACGAAATCGAGAAGGTCATCCGCAATTTGGAAGGCACAGCCAGTGTATTCGCCAAAGAATGCAAGGCGCTTGACCATCTCCTCGGAGGCACCGGACAATATCGGCGCTGATGCCGCGGATGCCTGGAAGAGGCTGGCGGTTTTGTCGGAAATGATCTTGATATAGTCGGGTTCGGTAAGCTCGTAGTTGTGGGCTTCTTCGATTTGGCGAAGTTCACCAACAGAGACCCGTTCGGTAGCCTTTGAGACGCGTTCGAGCATTTCGAGCGAGCCGGTTTTGACCAGCAGAGTAAAGGCTTTGGCGAAAAAATAGTCGCCCATCAAAACCGATACAAGATTACTCCACTTGCTGTTGACCGTCGACTCGCCCCGGCGGGTGTCCGACTCGTCAATTACGTCATCATGGAGTAAGGTTGCCGTATGAATCATCTCAACCGCAAGTGCAGCTTCAACTAAGTGCGGCGACTTGAAGCCGGTCGTCTTGGCAACGAGGAACGCAAAGGTCGGACGGAGCCGCTTGCCACGGGTGTTGAGGATGTGCTTGGAGATGGTGAAAATGAGCGGCGACTCATTTTTGAGAACACGGACTTCGAGCTTTTTGAAACGCTCAAGGTCGGCCTCGATTGGTTTTATCAGTTCTTTCAGTTCGCTGCTCTTCAACATGGGCTGTATTGTATCGCTTTCTGAGGCGTGCGTCAATCTTTTTATATGATACGGGAAGAGGTGCTTTGGAATGAAGGTTCGGAGCGACTCGTACAAGACGCCCTCACCTCCCTGTAAACGCCCTCACCACTAACCCCTCTCCCAAAATGGGAGAGGGGGAAAACTCTTATCACTCTGCGACGGTATGCTATGAAATAGGGTGTGATTCGAAACGAGAGTTCGGACCCACCGTTGCCGGCTTGGGGCCGAGTAAGGTGACCCCATAGGTGCATGGCGGGGGTCCGCCGGCAAAGATGTAACTGATCAAGTAGACGGCATCGGAGACAGAGACTTGGGTATCGCAGTTGACGTCACCGACTTGCAGAGGAACTGGCGGAGATCCGCCGGCGAAGATGTAGCTTATCAGGAAGACGGCATCGGAGATTGTGATAGAGCCGCTGCCATCGCAATCGCCGATGAGCAATGTTTGCACGTGAATCATCTGTGGTGTGGTCGCGACAGTGTCGCGGCCATCGGAAAACTCGAAGTAGTACTCATACCAACCGGAAGTGTCGTAGTCGACAGTTACGTCGAAGTCTGTGCCGGATTGGTAGAGCTTCTCGCAGGCTACCATTTCGAAAGATGTACCGCCAAATACGAAGCGAAGCAGGGTTGCGAGATTGTTGTCCGGATCGGCAAAAGTTATCGAAGCAGAAACCGAGTCATCGGTGAACGAGATTTGCGGCGAAGACAAGGTCGGGGCAATGTTGGCGCCATAGGCAAGGACTTGTGACGAGGGAACAAATCCTCCGGCGCGACCAATGTCATTACTGGTCAAGTCGGTGAGATTCTGGGTTGCAGTAACCGGAGCGGTGAAGATCATCCCCGAGGGTGGCGGCCAAGTCGACCAGCCGGGTTGGGCAGTGAGGTCGGCGATGTTGCAGGCAAGGTTGAGATTACTGCCGCTGATATTAGTCGAGATATTGCCAATCTTGGTGAAGGAACTGTCGACGGGATTGATTCTGTATAAGCCGGCGCTCAACACGAGCGGAACATTGACATAGATCATCGCATAGGCGGCAGAGTCAGTGGCGTCGGGATCGATAATGCCCACTGAGTAGAGGAAGAAATTGAAGCCGCTGGAGGTTGGGAATCCGCCGCCATTGTTGGTCAAACGTGCATAGATGCGGGTATCGGAATAGCTCATAGCGCAGGCAGTGATATCGAGATGCGTGCCGCCACCGCCGTCGACATCGCCAATCGGGTCGGAACCCATGTCGGCGAGCAGATCAACCGAGACCGGGAAGGTGTTGGCGGCGTTCTTCGGTGACTGGGATATAACGATGGTGTCGACCTCGGAGCGGAAATAGTATTCGAGATTTCCTGAAGGCGGGAAATAGTTGAGTGCGCCGGAAACGGTCCAAGTCGAGCAAGTTTGATACAGAACATCCATCGCGACTTGATTCCAAGCGGTGGAACTGACATTGCGGTAGTTCATTCGATAAACCGCGGCTGGGCTGTAGAAGGTTGAGTCGGGGATATCATATTGAAAAGTGGTGTTTGAGTCAGGCGCGCTGTGAAAGTTGGGAGCATATGGTGTCGGGAAACTTTGCGCGAACAGAGAAGAAGACAGAAGAAGGGCAAAGAATGTCAGTGCGGTGGCAGAGTAGCGCATTGTGAGTATCCTTGAGCGAGTAAGTAGTCGAGCTATCAGTTTGAATATAGCACCAAGTGGGAATAAATCAAGCAGGGATTGGGCGTCGTCAACCTTGCGGCAAATCCGTTCGTTAAATGCACAAGCAGGAGACAGACTTCCTTATCGGGCGCGTGCTGAACAATAAAGCAACGATAAGCGCCATTGAACGTATATGTAATTATCAATCATTGTGCCGCTGATTACAGGAGGTCGTGGTTGAACCCGACCACGTGCCTCAAAGCGAGGTATACCATGCACCGATTTTGGCAGATGTTGGTAGTGTTAGTGATTTTGGCAATACTAACGGGAGGATGTCGAAAGATGACCGAGAAAATCGATAGTCGGGCAGAAAAGGCAATAGTCGAGCAAGTTATAAAGAACTCGATCACGTGGGCGGTCAACAAGGACAAGGAGCTGTTGTACAATTCGTTCGTCAACGACTCGACGCTGTTCTATTTCAGCCCTGACAACGCCGGTACGATATCTGGATTTGCGGCTTTCCAGGACCTGGTAGACAATTTGTTCATGAATCCGGCATTCAAGGCAATTAAAGCGGATTTCAAGGATCTGCGGGTCAGCCTGTCGCAGTCGGGCGACTGTGCGTGGTGGTCGTGTTACTTAGATGACTTCAATGAGTGGGACGGCAAGCCGGCAAATTGGGAGAATGTGCGGTGGACGGGAGTCTTGGAAAAACGCGATGGCGACTGGAAGATTGTGCAAATGCACTTCTCTCATGCGACGGAGGATTTTGCGAAGAAGTGACGCTAGGGAAAAGTAGTCGATTGTCGGGGAGTTTACAATATGTGTCTATTCAAAGGGTTGCGTGAAGGTTTTGTTGGGTTTGATCAATAGGCGCTGATGGGGGTAATCAAATACGATGTTGAATCGGCGAATGAGGTCATTGCCAAAGATGCCATCGCCGGTTTCTTGTTTGGAGCGGACTTCGGTTGGGGCAAAGGAAGTCGTAACATTCGTCAGTTCATAGCCGCCCAGTAGCAGACGTTTGCTGCGTCCCCGGTTTCCGTAAATGTCGCCGCTAAGTCCAGTGCCGAGCCGGTCCCAAGTCACGTTTTTCGGAAGAGTAAATTTTTGATTTGGGTGGACGAGCAGTTCGAGCACATCACCAGATGCGAGATCGATGTAAACCTCGAGCGGCACGACTTCGCCATCGACGACTTCGACAGTGATATCGAAAAAGGGAAAATCATCGCGCATTTCAACGGGAATAACTGTCCAGCTTGAATCAAAGGAGAAGTATGCCGTGTCCCTCAATTGGATTAGTTGTTGGTCGTAATCAACCTCAACGATGTAATGGCCGAAGAGATTCCAGCCAATGACACCGTCGGTAGGAAAGGTCTGGGTGTGCGCACTGTGAGATACCATTATGCGCTGATTCGTGATGATGACCTCGCCGAATTTGACGTTTCCTGTCTCGATCATCGTTACAATAGAGGCTTCGCCGCTTCCAGCGCCAGGGACGCGTGCCTCGACGGCTCCGGTTGTGTCGATCAATTTCAACGCGTCCTGATGAAACAAGTAGACGCCGTCGAAACGCATTCCGGTGTCGAGGATGATACTCAGTGGTGGCGAGCCGTTGACTTGGGTTGGGATGATAATGCGGTTGCGCTCGATGCGAAAAGGGACTTTGAGAGCGTCACCACAGAGTGCGAGCGAAGGGAACAGGGCGATGGAGAGAAGAAGCGACGAAATCAGGCTGTGGATTCGAACACCAAACATGATTTAGTATACGACATTCTGTATGTATGCGAGGTCTTTTTGCGATAGCGGTTGAGGCGCCGGCGGTGCGGCGAATAAGTCCTGATCTGCCCAAATGGACTCACCGTGCAGTCGACGATCCGGCGCCATACAACCCGAGGCAATGAACTCACCGGAGGTGAAGACACCGGCGAGCACAACACTCAATTGTGTATGACCGGGGAATTCTGCGCCCGGAAGGTGAAGAGCACCTTCTGAACGCAAAATTCCTTTGTTTACCCAGCCTTTGTCGACTTTGAATCTGGCGATAAGCCCGTGAGGGTGAGCTCCGTCCGGTATTGAAGTCGACATCCTTGTCACAGACAATATAGGCCGTTAGGGTGATTTTTAGCAACAGGGAAATGAAAGTCGAATTGACTCGGGTTCTGTGTCAGTGAAAGGGTGGTGAGTGTTCAAGATATGCACGCGAGTGCAGAAAAGGGTATGGAATGGGGAGTCGAAGTGTCGATTTTCGTTGACGAGATTCTTGCAATGATAGCTGGAACTTGACGCAAATGAAGAGGTTATAATGCAAGGCAAATCAAATCATGAAAAGTTCCCATAGGTCGTCAAGTTGGCAGGAAAGTTGCACGAACAGATTGACAAATGGGGAGCAAAGTAGTTAATTTCTAACGAGAAAGTTATTAAGGAGATACGGAGTAGTTTTATCGACCGATAGGTAATGAAGTTGTCCGCGACAGCGGAGCATTACAAGTTCAGAGCTGACTTACGTTTGCCGTTTTTTAGTTTGCAGAATCCGGCGACGTGAGTATACTCGAAATTCTAAGGTTAGGTCGATTGAACTGATGTCCAGAATCTCGTATAGCGTTCTCATATCTATTGCTGCACTTCTGATTTCCCAATTCAGCACTATTAGTTTTGCAGGCGTAGCGATCAATATTGCCAATGAACGGCAGTTGTCATTGCGTTGGGAAGCGGATGCTACAGCCAATAAAAGCGCATTATCCACATCTACGAGACTATCCAATTCACAGCAGTCAAGTTTTGCGTTCGATGACAGCCTTACGGTTGATGCTCATGTGATCTGCTTCTGGGCGCCTTCGAACGAAGTGGCTTTTGAGCGGAGCAATATCATCGTCGGCAAGCAGGCAGCGGGAGTTTCAAACTCATTGACGGACGGTCCGGCAACGCGGGTTCAGATTGTTGAGCCAGTGCTGGTGCGAGGACGTTGGCTGGGGAAAATCATCATACCGAAGATAGCCAATCAGGGCGGCGAATGGTACGAAGTCTCTGCGGCGGATGTCGAACTGTCGTTTGGTGAGCCAAATGTGGAAACAGCACAAACTCCGGCGGGTCCGCTTGATCGGGTTCTCGACGGTCTGGCGGTGAATAGCGCTGAAGCTCGCAACTGGAGTGCTTATTCGAAGGTTGCGACGCCAAAGGAGATTTACAATCCGTTCGCACAATCGAGCAATTGGCTGAGAATTGCGATTACTCAGAGCGGCATCTACAGAATCTCGCGGACGGATCTTGTCAACGCAGGGGTCAATATCGGTGCTGTTGATCCGAGGACGATCAGGCTATTCAACGCAGGCGGGCGCCCGCTGCCGAATTCGAACACGACGCCGCACGACTCGCTGATGGAGATGGCGATTACCATATTCGGCGAAAGCGATGGGAATTTCGGCGATCAGGATTTCGTGATGTTTTACGCCAATGGGGGAGATTTCAATACGTGGGACGACGCGCCGGGATTTGTTCGTCACCCTTATAGCGACCGCAACGTGTATTACATGACGTTCGGCGGAACGTTTACCACACCGGTCAAGCGGATGGCGGTTGTTGACGGTACGTTACCGAATGCTGTCGACACTGTGTCGCAATTTACAGACTACCTGCATTTTGAAGAAGAAGCGCAGTTAAGCTCGTCTGGCGGCGATATCTTTGATTACTACAACTGGTACTGGGGATTGGCGGGCGATCTGACGATGTTCGTCACGCTCCCACAGCCGGTGGCACAATCGGTAAATCGTTTGTGGATCAAAACGACGCGTCAGTCGTTTACGCTTCGCTTGAATAATTTCGAACTGACGCGCGAATCGAGCGGCAGCAATGTGCATTCGTATACTTCGGATAGATTTACGACCGGTTTGAACCAGATAGCGTTGGATTACCAACTCAACGATGGCTATACCGATGATGTCTTTGTCGAGCTGCAAAGGACGTTGACACTTCCGGCGAGCGGTGAGTTGATGTTCACCGGCGCGGGCAACGGCAGTCTACGTGCTTTCAAGATGAATGGTCAATTTGCGACGCCCTATTTGATTGGAATTGGGGATTTGCATAATCAAGTCTTGATAACGGCGAACAGCTCTGCTAATCAGCTGGTATTCTCAGAGAATATTCCGAATGGAGAAGTTGCTCCGTACTTTGTCGCGAATACTTCTGCTTTGAAGACGCCGCTCTCGATTGTAAGCACGCAGATTGACGATATCAAGTCGGCAGGCAATGGAGCGGACTTGATTGTGATAACACACGACAACTTCTATGCATCGGCACAAGTGTACGCAGCCTATCGCCAGGCGCATGATAATCTCCGAGTACGTACAGTGAGAATTTCGGATGTTTATGCGCAGTTTTCCGGCGGCAGACTCGACCCGATCGCGATCCGCGATTTCTTGAGACACGCTTACTACAACTGGAGCGGTGCAAAGCCGTCATACTGCCTGCTGGTTGGAGACGGAGTTTATGATTTCCGCAATAATCTCGGCACCGGCGGTGTGAATTATGTTCCGCCATTTGTTGTAGATGCTGACGAGACCGTATCGGATGAGAATTTTGTTTTCCTTGATTCGCTATTCGATCTCGATTCCGACAACTCGTATCCGGAAGACCGAGGCGTCGATATGGTGATCGCACGCTGGCCGGTCAAGTCGACGGCGGAATTCCAGACGGTGTTCGACAAGATGAAAAGCTATGACGAGGGCGCCGATGCCGGCAGTTGGCGCAATATGATCACATTGATTGCCGATGATGAGAATCATCCGCAGTCGAGCTTGCCAGAGATTTTTCACACGCAGGACACTGAGGTGCTGGCGACTACGATTATCTCGCCGACTTTCGTGCTCGATAAGATTTATGGAATTGCCTATCCGTTCGGTGCAGCTGCAGAGAAGCCGCTGATGCGCGAGGATATCATTCGCGCGATCAATGACGGGCGGTTGATTGTGAACTACACCGGACATGGAAATCAGAATCTGTGGGCGGATGAGAGAATTTTCCGACGTACGCAGGATATTCCGAGGCTGAACAATACAGCTCGCCAGCCATTGATATTCAACGCCTCTTGCTCGATCGGGTTCTTTGATGATCCACGAAGTGAAGGAATGGCAGAAGACCTGCTGCGTTACGCCAATGGCGGAGCGGTGGGGACGATTTCGGCAACGAGGTTGGTTTATTCGCGTCCGAATTTTGAGTTCAATAAAGCCGGGATGACACAGCTGTTGGGTGACAAGAATTACACGATTGCCGAGGCGGTGTTCGTGACGAAGCTTCTTCGTCAAGGCGGATTCGGAGTCGGCGACAATGACAGAAAGTATATTTACATTGGCGACCCGTTGACGAGGCTGGCGATTGCACCGAATGAGATTCAGTATGTGACATTTGAACCGGATTCGCTGGTGGCTTTGACGGTAACCGAACTGGCCGGACAGATAGTAAACAAGGATGGCATTAAGCAAGATAGCTTTGACGGCACGGCGACGGTGAGTGTTTTCGACAATTCTCGCGAGCGCAGTGTTTCGATTCCATTCGGCAGCAGCGCGTTCACGGTGAATTACACGGAGTATGGCCCGGAGATTTACCGTGGAAGTATCGCGGTGACAGACGGCGATTTCAGTTTGAAGTTTGTCGTGCCCAAGGATATCACCTACGGCGGAAGAGATGCGCGAATCAGCGGCTATGCAGCCGGATCAGGCACGGGAGCGGCAGGGGCGATTTTCCCGATAGCAATCGGAAGCATCAACAAGGATGTCGTTGATAGTGTCGGTCCGGAGATAACGCTGATCCTTGCAGGATCGGCGACCCTGAATGAGGGCGCGACCGTGACGCCGGGGAGCGAGCTGACGATCGAATTGTTCGATTCGTTGGGGATAAATCTGAGCGGCGAAATCGGACACGGAATTGAAGTGCAATTTGATGATAATCGGGAATTCAGCTATGAATTGACCGACAGCTTCACATATGTCGCGGATAGTTACCAACGCGGCAGTGCCAAAATGAAACTGCCGAACCTGAGTGCGGGCGAACACAGCTTACGGGTAAAGGCGTGGGATTCGGCGAATAATTCGAGCCAAAAGCTGGTTTCAGTGAATGTTTCGTCCTCAGCTGGATTGGAAATTCGGGATTTGCTTTGCTATCCGAATCCGGTGCAACAAGGCTGCGAATTCAGCTATTCGCTGTCTGCGGATGCCGATGATGTCACTCTGAAACTGTTTACACTTTCAGGGCTGGAAATTTGGTCGTCGGGCAATCTCCCGGGGACGAGGGGCTATCACCAGGGCATCAGCTGGAATGGTCTTGATACCGACGGCGACCGGATCGCCAACGGGGTTTATCTGATCCAAATGTCCGCTCGTCCGACGAACGGCGGCGGGGAATCTGTCGATAATAAAAAGGCCACTGCCTCAGGCAAGCTGGTTGTTCTAAAATAGAAGAAATGTTGTTTTCATACATTAAGGAGAGATTGATGAAACGCAAATTGGTTTTCATATTCTTGCTCGGCCTAATGCTACTTCTCGGTGCAGTCCAAGCGCAAGCGCAGGTGAGCGATGCGGCGGTGTTGTTCCTGCGCATTGCCCCGGGTGCACGCAGCGCCGGTATGGGAGAAGCGTTTGTGGCAGTGGCGGATGACGCTTCAGCGACACACTGGAATCCGGCAGGATTGGGCGAGTATCCGCTGGCACATGCGTGGTACGAGATACAGGTTGCCGACGACAACCGGCTCAAGGAGCTGGCTGCAAGTGCGTTTGATCGCAAGCTCTCCGAGACGTTTTTCGAGCGCATTCAATCGTGGCAGATCAAAGGAAACACGATCAGCCGCTTCGAGAACGAACAGTGGCTGGAATGGGAAGAGATCAAGATTGATACTTCAAAGACGGTACTGGCGAGTTTGTCGCGTCGTCTAATTGCTGCCGACAAGGACAAATTCAAGGAAGCAGTTCGTCAGATCAGCCAAGTGAATACTGGAATCTCGTTCGATGAGATCAACAGCTTGCGGGTCAAGCTGATGAAGTTGGCGGGCAAAGAAGGCGCCGACCAAATCAATGCAATGACGGAGAAGTTGCTCGCCAACTGGCAGGATCTGCGAATCAATGGGGAAGCATTTAGTGCATTTAAGAACAGCGTGGAAGAAGTCACGATAGATGGTCAGCTGACGACGGATGAGCGCAATCGCATTGAGAGCGAGGCAAACGCCTGCGAGACAACGACGCGTCCGGAAGTTGTCAAGGTGACGTATCCGATTCTGTTGACGGTATGGCGCGGCTGGGAAGTTCCGTGGGAACAGCGCATCGAGAAGATCGCTGTGATGGAAAACGGCGTTCCCAGCGACAACTACACCCACTACGATATATGGGCGTTGTCGAATTTCGGGCTGATGCGCTACGACGGTACGAATTGGCTCAATAGCGACGCAATTCAACCGCGACGCGGCGACAATCTGAAGGATATCATTTCGCGTGCATTAGGAACGGCAAAGGAAGAAATCATTAATCCGCGTCTCGACATGGTGGCGCGCGCTAATAATACGATACCGCGCGAGCGCATTGCCGAGATCAAGGCTGAAGTAGAAGCGGCGTTGCCGGAAGAATTTGAAGGGCGGAGTGAATTTGTGAAGAACCTGGCGCGTCTTGAAGAGGCGTGGATGGGTTGCCGGCTCGACAATGTCCGGATGAACATGTTCATCTCGGACTATGGAAAGGCGATGCAAGATAACAAAATCACTGAATCGGAAGGCGACCGTTTAATGTTTTCGCTGGAGAAGGCATTTCGCGATCGGTTGCCGGACGAATTGCGATTCCCGTTTGCTGCGGTGTTTGACGGTCAGATAAATGACATCGGTGTGGATCACAAGACTCTTTATGCCGGTACGGCGAGCGGACTTTATCGCTACAATGGCCGGAGCTGGGAGAAGTATAACATCCCGGCTGATTCTTCGGCCGTGTGGTCGATTCGCCCGGTGAAGCGCGGTTTGATTTATGTCGGAACGGAGAATGGTGTCCATATCCTGAAAGATGGAAAGTGGACGAGTTTTGGGCAGGATCTGGGAATTACAGCTGGACCGATTAAGCACATCTATGTGAAGAATGACAGATTAGCCTGGGCGGCGACCGAAGACGACTTGTTTTCGTTTGATGGTACCAAGTGGACGAATCTGCACAAGATGACAACTTCCGTGGGTGATTCGGTAGAGTCGATCTTGCATAGGTTCTACGGATCAATTGATCAGACGCGCATCGATCAGGTAATCATGAAGTTCGGGGGAACCAATCCGGAATTCAATAGCGATTCCAAAGCCGGTCAGACTGTGACGCTTTCGCACAAGCCGGTGTTTGAGGGCAAGATCACGGCGCTGGAGATGGACAATGACAACAATCTCTGGGTCGGTACTGAATTGGGAATCAAGAAGTACGATGGCCGCTCGTGGACCAGTTACGGCTACAAAGCTATCAAGGTCGAACGCACGATGTCTATCGAAGAATTGGCACAGGAATATCTGAAGACGACGGAGCCGGACAAGGTCAACAGCTTCGTGAGTATCCTCAAGCAAAAGAACACGATTCAGCAGGGCAATTTGCAGATCGGGCGCGTGGTTTGGGTTTATGCCAATCCAGCGGGCAGTACGATCAACTCGCTGCAGTTCCATGGCGGCAGACTGTATGTCGGATCAATTTATGGTACGTTTTCATACGGTGGCGGTTCGTGGGAGCGTTACTATCATGAAGGGCTGCATCAAGCCAATACGCGCGATATCGTCGGACATGCCGGCGAAATGTGGTTTGCTACGGCGGATCGAATTGTCGTATTCGCGCAGGGCAAAAATGAACTGGCATTTACCCACGCCAACTGGCTTCCGGATCTAGCGGAAGACTTGTACTACGAATTCCTGAGCTATACACAGCCGTTCGGAGGTCTCGGTACCATCGGTGGAAACGTGACGTTTTTGTCGTATGGAACGATTCCGACTACGGGAGAGAACTCTTCAGATGTAACCGGCGAAATCAACCCGTTTGACGTAGCGGTAACGCTGTCGTACGGAACGCGGGCGTCGAAGAAACTGGCAGTTGGACTTTCGGCGAAGATCATCTACTCAAAACTGTCAGTAGTTGGAGCGGGCGCCGAAGTGGGACAAGGTTCGGGAACTTCAATGGCAGTCGAAGGCGGTCTGCTCTACTCGGCCACTAAGAGACTCAGACTTGGTGCGGTGATAACCAATCTCGGTCCAGACATGAGTTACATCGACGCGGCGCAGTCGGATGCTTTGCCACGCAACCTGGCGTTGGGCTTTTCTTATAAGCTTCTGGATTCGCCCTACAATCGTCTGACGGTAGTGGGCGAAATCAACAAGCTGTTGGCGACGGTCAACGACGATTTCTCGACCGAGCTGCAAGAAGCGGTTGAGAATGTCGGTATTGAATACTGGTACGGCTCGTTATTGGCGCTGCGCGCGGGCTATATCTATGACAAGGAAGGCCAGATCAAGACACCGACACTTGGTGTGGGTCTGCAATACAAGGGACGGTATCGTTTGGACTTTGCCTACATCCCGTCATCGGACAATCTGCCGCTTGCCAATACTCTGAGAACGTCGCTAACGGTGAAGCTGTAGGAAGCCAAGATGCGTAAGCGGGAGATTGTAATAAGTTTGATTTTGGTGACGGTGTTGACACTAAGCGCTGTCGCCAAGAATCTAACTATTCGCAGCAAGCAAGTCGTGGATACACCGACTCGCGGGTGCATTGACCAGGGTGTATCGGAGCGCAATCTACTGGGTCTGGAGCGAGAGTCAAAGTTCTCGCTGCCGAAGCAGGCGCTATCGATTAACGAGCCGAGAGTAATTCGGATTCTGGCGATCAAAGCGCAATTCGTGAAAGAAGTGCCGGATGATCCGCAGACGACGGGTGACGGGAATTTCGATTTGCGAACAAAGGAGCAGTTCCGGCAGGCAGAAGGTCATTCGATTGACCCGACTCCACACAACAACGAATATTTCCAGGCGCATTTGCAGGCGCTGAACACCTATTACGAGACAGTCTCGAATGGAAGAGTGACGTTAGTTTTTGACGTGTATCCGAGCGATCCGACAGGAGTGTACCAACTGGATCAAACGATGGCATATTACGGTTTGCAGCAGCCGGAGTTTGGTCTAGGGGAATTCTATCAGGATGCCTGGGAAGCGGCGGATACAGATCCGGAACTACAATTCGTGAATCCGATTACCGGCGAGCCGAATTATGACGCGTTCGTAGTGTTTCATCCCGGTTCGGACCAGCAGAACAACCTCCCGAATTTTGGTGATGCCACTCCTGGCGATTTGTTTACAGGCTATCTGAAGCTGGGTGGGCCAATCTTCGTGCAAAACGACAGCCTGATGATTCTGGATGGAATGGTGATGCCGGAGACGGTGTCGCAGGACGGCAGAGTGACGGCGTTGAATGCCGTGATGGCGCATGAGTTTGGACATCAATTGGGATTGGTTGACCTGTACGATTCGCGGACGTTCAATACTGCTGTCGGTGATTTCTCGTTGATGGATAACAACGGTTTTGGAGTGAACATCGATCTTGGCGAAGATGTACCGGTGCTGGTGCAGGGAGTGATGCCGATCTTTCCAGATGCCTGGTCGCGGGCATATCTCGGATTCGTTGATGTGGTCACTGTTACGTCCGGCACAAATGTACGGGTAGCGGCGGCTGAGATGAGCACGAGTGAAAATCAGGTAGTTCTCGTGCCGATCAATGCCGACGAGTATTTCTTGATTGAGAATCGCCGCACCGATATTGACGGCGACGGTGTGACAAATTTGCAAGCAGATGAAGCTACCGATGTGATAATGCATCCGCGGTCACCGGGAAGTGCCGCCAACAATCGCGAATATGACTTCTTGACGCCGGGATCGGGAATGTTGATTTGGCATGTCGACGAGTTAGCGGCACGGCTTGATTATGACGGCGATGGATTCAACAACTTTGATGACAATGATCTGCAGTGGTTCAATTTTCCGTCGCTTCCGCGACGCTGGGACAACCGCCATCCGTTCCTTGCGGTGATGGAAGCGGATGGCAGTATTGAATTGATTCGCGAGTACTTTGCCGGTTATGGCCGTCAGCGCGATCTGTTCGATATCAATGGAAACAACAACTTTGGACCGTTTACGAACCCGAATTCAGCGGCGAATACCGGCGCTTACAGCGGGATTACAATCGACAATATCTCGGCAGCGTTGCTGACGATGACGTGTAGAATACGCACCGATGGAGAGGGTACGAATTGGCCGAATTTTGTCGGCAAAGGCGCTTCGCCACTGCGTGTGTATGACCTGAATTCCGATGGGACAGAGGAAATTATTACCGCAGTCGACAACTATGTGCTGGCATATCGCTTTGACGGCACATCGTATTTCCAACCAATACCGGGAACCGAAGTAATCGCTGAGCGACCGGCCCTGTATGGTGAGGGTGCGGTAAAGGACACATTGGCGGTACTCGGGAGAGTAGCTCCCGATCGTGAATTCACCATGCCGCTGGCAATTGGTGATCTTGACGGCGACGGATTCCCGGAGATCGTCGGTGGAACGAATAGATTTACGATAGCGGCATTTAATTCGCGGGCGTTGAGCCAGGTGGGTGAGGCGGTAAAGCGATTTGAAGTTTTCATCGACGAACCGATTGCGATAGCGCCGATCATTCTTGACTACGATGCGGCGGTCAGCGGTAAGGAGATTCTGATTTACACGATGACGAATCGCAAGCTGGTGCTCGATAAGAGCGGCACAATCATTGTCAATGAGGCGGCGACATGGCCGTATCGAGTTTTTACCGACTCGCTGCATCAGTTTGAGCTGACATCGCCCGAAGGCGGTATGCGTGGCAATGTGAATGCAACCAGTATTCGCGGCGCTGCGGCAGGTGATTTTGACCGCAATGGCACCTACGAAACGTGCGAAGTGTATCTCGACGGATCACTCAAGATCAATTATTCCGCGAATCCGCTGACGATAAACGTCGGCGGCCCGATTTTTTCGGAGATTTCGCTGGGAGATATCAACAATGACGGGCACGTGGAAATCCTCTTCTGCGGCGACAATTTGATTTATGCCTACAACTACAACGGGACGCCGGTGGAAGATTTTCCGATCATCGTCAATGGAGCAAATCCGGCGGGACCGCTGCGCAGCAGTCCAGCGCTGGTCGACGTTGATGCCAACGGCGTGATGGAGATATTTGTCGGTACGGCGAATGGCGAATTGTGTGGATTCGATATCAAAGGACATCGCCTTGAGAATTTCCCGCGCGCAGCCGGCGGCAATATCGACCTGCCGATTGCGATCGCTCGTTCTGTAAATGCAGGGCTGGCAGTTGCACAATCACGAGAGGGCGAAATCAGCGCGTTCAGCATTGCGCGGGCGCAGGATCGCGACTGGAACACGCAATATGGAAGCGCGAACAACACCGGTTCATACACACGTGGTGTTCCGGCAGTCAAGGTTTCGGATGAAGCGATTGGTTATGTGTACAATTACCCGAATCCGGCAGTGAATCAGACGACAATCAGATTTGCACTGCGTCAATCGGGGACGGTTAGTTTGAAATTTTACAATACGGCAGGCGATCTCGTCCTTGAGTCGAGCGTGGCGGCCGTCGCAGGCACCGATAATGAACACCTGGTAGATACTTCGAATCTGGCAGCCGGGGTGTATTTCTGTCAATTGGAAACTAATTCGGGCGATCGCAAGCATTGCTCGATAGCGATATTGAAATAATTCTGCTTTGGAGGATAAATTCATGATTAAGTATCTGGTCATAATGTTGGTACTGCTTTCGGCAGCAATTGGATTTGCCGACGACCAGTCATTACCAACTGGCGAGATCGGCAAGGCGCTGGCGAAGACAGAGCTGGAGCAGTATCAGCGCCTGACGGAGCTGACCGACTTCAATCTTGCGGCATCCGGCTTCGAAGATTTTCCGATGACCTCGGACATTTTCGATGTCAATTACAAGTCGCCGGGCAAGGGATTCTTGTATTCGATGATGATACCGGGCACAGGTCAATTGTATGCCGGTTCAAAAACGAAGGCGTTCATTTTCATGGGAATTGAAGCTCTGGCGTGGGGCGGATACATGGTTTGGCACGGCCAGGGAAAGAAGCAGGAAGATGACAACAACGCATTTGCCGATGCCAATTGGGATCCGGAACGCTATTACAACTGGTTGATCGAGACCTACGGGATCACGAGCGACACAATGGAGTTCAGCGAAGGTGACGAGACGAAGACGTTTACGCACCATCTTCCCGACACCAAGACACAGCAGTTTTACGAAATGATAGGCAAGTACGAGCAGTTCCGCTACGGCTGGGTTGACTCCGACTATTTGACGCAAGACAGCAGTTCGGCGTACCGGGCGGCGTATCTGCTCGATCGCGACAAAGCGAACAGCAAGTTTGACAAGGCGAAGTTGGGCGCTATTGTATCGCTTGCCAATCACTTGTTCTCAGCATTTGATGCGGCATTGTCGGCGCGGCGCTATAATCGTCAGCAGGACAGCTTCTCGGAGTTTTCCGTGAAGGCGCGTCTGGCGAAATATGAAGGCAAGCAAATCCCTAAACTGATTTTCACCTATAAGTTCTAAGCATGAAGAAGACAATCGCAATCGTCGCAGCAGGTCTGGTGGTTACCGGCAGTCTATTTGCGGAGAGCAAATTGCCGGAATCGAAGTTTGCTTCCGCACAGCCGCCGACGATTCAATATCAGGTGGAAAGCGGCTCCGGGTATACGGAGGTTCGCGACGAGAAGTCGGGCGACGATCTGCGGAAGAGCCCGTGGCAAGCATTTGCGATGTCGTTGGTCTTACCGGGTACGGGGGAACTGTACACGGGGTCAACAGTGAAGTCGCGCATTTTCATGATCGCGGAAGTCGGCGGGTGGGTTTCGCTGATTTCGTTTAAGCATCTTGCCAACTGGCGCGAAGATGACTATCGGCTTTTGGCAGCGCGTGAAGCAGGCGCCGATGTTGAAGGCAAGGACGAGCGATATTTTGATGTTGTCGGGTTCTACGATTCGCGCGAAGAATACAACCGGGTCGGCGGCGTGTTTGATCCGAGCCGGCAGTACTACCCTGACAATGAGGAGTATTTCTGGAATTGGAGTTCGGATATTGCGCGCGAACGATACCGGGATTTGAAAAACGACAGCAAGAGTTATAAGCGCAATTCCGATTTTGCACTTGGATTCATCCTCGCGAATCACTTTCTTTCCGCGGTCGATGCTTATTGGAGCGCGAAGCGGCACAATCGCGGCATCGAGTCAGGGTTTTCGGGCGTCGATTTGCGGATGCTTGATGACGGCGGATGGCAGTTGACATTGAACGCGAGGTTCTAAGTTCGTGAATGTTGCAAAGCAAGGATTGCTTGGCGGAGTATTGGTTCTCAGTTTGATGCTGGGAGCGTGCTCACCGCCGCCGCAACTGGAAGTTGCACCAACACCAATTGCCGGAAAATTCAGTTACGTTGGCGAAATCAAAGGCGAGTTTGGCGACGAGGAATTGAGCCTGCCGGTGGCGATTGCGTTCGACATGAGCCGCAGCGCTTATGTGATCGACCAGGGCAATAACCGCGTTGTTAAGCTGAGACCGGATAATACATTCGAGCGGGAAAATGGCGGCTACGGATTAGGTTTCAACGGACTGAGTCATCCGGTGTCGATGGAATCGGATGGCGGGATTAGCTTCTTCATTCTTGATCAAGGCAACAATCGAATCATTCGTTCGGACTACAATCTGGTGTTCTCCGATGAGATTCGCTTCAATTCGAATCCGGACCTGGAACTGGCCGGGAAAATTGCGGATATCGCTTTCTCGCGGTTCGGCAATATGTATTTGGTCGATCCCGACAACTTGAAAGTGATTATGCTGGACAAGGACTATGCGCGTGAGCAGGAGTTGTTTCCGGCCGGCGGATTTGCGCAGTGCACTATCGTGACGGTTGGCGATGAGGGGAACGCATACGTGTATGATCGCGATCTTGATGCGATTTACATATTCGATAGCTTCGGCAATGCCAAAGGGTCAATTGAACTTGAGGATGCAGGGATTCTGGGCGATTTCATAGTTCGCACCGGTATGATCATCGCGACTGATAAGGAGCGCCACGAAATCGTGGTTTACGACATGAACGGCGAGCGAATGATGGCGACCGGGAGCTTCGGATCGGGTACCCTGAGTTTGAACGGTCCGACAGGACTTGCGATGCGGAGCGATAATCTTCTGTACGTCTGCGATACCGGCAACAATCGCATCGTGATCTATGAGCTTGCGGCGCCATTGCCGTGATCGTCTGATTTTGATGCTGTCACGGGCGGGCTTGTCGGCATTACTTCTCGCCATATTTTTGTCAACTGCGATCCTCGCTAACAATTCAACCACTCCAATTTTCATTCACAGATATGTCGCTCTTGATTCGAACGGATGTCTTGAGCGATTGGTCTCGACGTCTGAGCTCGTGGCTGTTATCGATTGCCGTGGAGACACAATTTCGCTGACGGACCAGGTTGACTCATTGTCGAGTCGAGTCTGTCTTGGTGAAGCGGCGCAGAAGTGCGATTCGGTGATGGTTGTAACGAGATTGGATCATCGCCTTTCGTCTAATCCGTTCAGCCTGCGGCCATATTTGACCACCACGCAACTGGCAAGCGTACCGGAACCGAAAGCGGATACTGTCCGAGGAATTGGCGCTGCCAAGTCGAATCTCAAAGTGGCAGGAAGCAAGAGCTTCTATGCGGATGTTTCGGATCGCGGGCGGACGACACTGGCGCAGGGTTTGACGATGACGGTGACGGGGGATCTGGGGCATGATGTTTCGGTAAGGGGGAGTTTTTCCGATCGAGGATTGCGAGACAATCGGCTGGTGACGAGAAGATTCTCGGAGTTGGAGAATATCTATCTTGAGGTGGAGTCGCCGAAATTTCGAAGTGTGTTCGGAAATTTCCAGCAGCAACAGACGCAGTTCTCGCTGATCGCTTATCAGCGGAGCGTGCAGGGATTGCAACTAGCTTACACACTGCCGACGAGCCGGACGGAGTTTGCAGTTGCGGTACCGCTGGGCAACTATGGAGAGCATGAATTTGTCACACGCGACGGCAACTATGGGCCATACCGGCTACCGGGGCGCAACGGCGAGCAGGGTATCGCCGTAGTTGAGAATTCGGATGTGCTGTGGTTGAATGGAGAAAAACTTCAGCGCGGACGCGACCAGGATTATTATCTCGATTACCTGCAAGGTGAACTGTATTTCACCGGGAGGCGGGTCATTGATGCCGACGACCGGGTGCGTGTTGAATACGAGTTTCAGCGGTTGGAGTATCGCAAGACGCTGTTAACGGCAAGTAATAAGTTCACTTCGGCGGACTCGAGCAGGAGCGTAACTATTGGGTACAGCGGTTTTTTAAGTGCGCGCAATGATCCTCTGGATTTTAGTTTGTCGGAAGATGAAATCGACGTTTTGGAAAGGGCAGGGGACAACAGCGACTCGACGATAATATCCGGTGCCAAGTTCGTCGGCACAGGTCTGGGAAGCTATGTGGCTGAGACGGACACGAGCGGGGAGGCGGTCTATTCATACATCGGCGAAGGTCTGGGCGACTATGTGGTGAGCTTCTCGGAGTTTGAAGTCGGCGACTATACGTATCTCGGCAATGGGTGGTACCAGTATGTCGGCAAGGGTGCAGGACGGTTTCTGCCGCTTAAGCAATTGCCGATGCCGGAGACGGTGCATCTGACTGCGGTGGCGGGGGAAGCTTCGTTGGCACCGGGACTGCGAGTTAATGTCGAGTCGGTGCTGTCCAACTACGATCGAAATCGATTTTCGAACAAGGATGACGGAGACAACGGCAGTGTTGCGGGACTGGTTGGGTTGAGGTACAGGAAGCCGGCGGGAAAAGTTGAGGCTGATGCGAGCGCGGAGATTGTTCCTGATGGATTTCCGCAGATCGCGCGACTGGATGCAATAGAAGATCAGTATCTGTGGCAACGGGAAACGACTGAAAACAGCGGGCGTAAGCGGATTTTGGGTGGATTGATTTTGAGGCCAAGCGATCAATTTTCCGGGAAGGTATCAACGGGATTCAGCGATGAAGAGACCGGACTGACGGCTCGGAGACTCAACTTCGAGACAGAAATCAAGGGCGTAAAGCACTCGCAGCTTAGGATGAAGGTCAATCTTGCGTCGTCAGAAGAGCGCGGGAATTCACGGACGCTGCTTGATTTGCGGCCGGAATTGCAGACAGACTTCCTGCCGGTGAGAGTTGTTGTCAGGGGTGAGTATGATCAACGCGGACTTGAGAGCGACAGCAGTCAACGAACGGACAGCAAACGAGAAATTGAATCGACGATCGGCTATGGCGGCGTGAGTTTGGGCGGGAGACTGCGAGAGAACTGGTTTGAGGATGACGCAGGCTGGAAGTTGATTGATAGCAAGCGTAGTATGGTAGCTTCGATGAGTCGAGTAATCGGCAGCGGGAACAAGGTCGATGCGAATGTGAATGTCAATCGGTATACGCAAGGCGGGGTTAAGGAAGATTATCAGACAGGGTCGTTGTCACTGGCGTGGCCCTCGCTGATTCCCGGAACGGCGCTGACTGCGAATTATCGACTGAATCGACGCGGGTATTCGCAGACGAATCAGACCTATCTCAAGGTTGATGCGGGCGAGGGCGACTATGTCCTGATTGACTCGGTGTATGTCGCTCAGACGCGCGGGGATTACATATTAGTGACTGAGCAAGTGGGGGATGTATCGCAGAATATTGATGCAGAGAAACGAATTCAGGCAGAATTTGAGTTCGCGAAATGGGCGGCGAATGTATTGACGCGCGGGACGTCGTTTCGTTACGAAGTAAGCTTGCGCGAAATCGGTACGCCAGAGAGTGATTTTACAGCAGAGTGGCTGCTTCCGCCGACGCGATATTTTGAAGGTGATACAAGGGTATCACAGAGATACTTCGACTATCGACTGAAAAGATATGAATGGAGCGCCGGGTTGCGAACGGAGTTATCTTACACGATACGCCGTGATGAGAACCGATTAGAAGTGACCGCGCCGATCAAGCGCAAATCTGATGAAGTGCGGCTATCATTCAGCAAGAGCATTGCTGAGCGCGACAATCTGCAGTTGGGATTGGTGAATCGAGAGCGCGCGATTGCCGAGTACAACAGGCTGAGACTGAATCTGCGGGAGAAACGGATTGAGCTGACGGCCTCGCATTTCAGCGGAGCGTGGGAGTGGACGGTGTCATCGAGTATCGCGCGAGAACATGCGGACTCGCTGGATTTGCTGGCGTATAGCGTGCGAGTGGCACCGGGTGTGAATTACAGCTTGTCGACAAGGGGCCGCGTTGAGTTGTCGCCGTTCGTGTTGAATGTCAGCGAGTACGCGGATCGAAGTTTGTTTCTGCAGATGGCGGAAGGATTTCCAACAGGGACGCATTGGGGAGGGAAAATTAGAATTGATATCGGGATTTCGGATACATTCAGTTTCAAGATTATCGGGCAGGCGGAATTTCGCGAGCATGATGAAAACCGGTATTTCTTAAGGAGCGAGTTAACCTCGACATTTCAATGATCAAGGTATTGTTGATATTGCTGTTGATTGCCGGTTGTGCGCTGGGAGAAGTGCATATTGCGGGGAATCGGCTCTTTCGATCGGAAGAGCTGCGCAAGGAGCTGAGAACGGCCGGTTCGCTTGAGGAATACCAGCGACAAGTGCTCGAATCGTACTTTGCGGCTGGATATTTCGCGGCGACGGCAGAGATCGATGCAGGAAATGACACGACAGTCACGATTGTTGAAGGGAAACGATATCGAGTTTCAGATGTGATTCTCGGCGGAATCGATACGAGTATTGTGGTACAGCGGCAATCGTTAAATGACAATAGCCCGGTGACAACCGCGAAGATCGAGGAGTTGTCGAAGCGTGTCGTCGATGCCTACGCCGAGGCGGGATATCCGTTCTGCCAAGCAGAGATAAAGCGGGCAGACGTCTGGGGCGATGAAATCAAAATCGAATATACCGTTGTCACCGGACCACGGGCAACGTTTGGCAGAGTTGAATTCACGGGCCTGGTATCAACGAAGAAGGAAAGATTGCGTGACAGGCTGAAGCTGGAAGAAGGCAAGTCCTACCGCGAGTCGCAGCTGCGTCAATCGGAGCGGGCGTTGACGATGTTGAATTTCACGAGGGCGATTTCGGCGCCGGTAGTGGCGCACAATACGCGCACAAACTCCGCGGACGTCGTATTTGCAATGCGGGATGAACGAAATCTCACGGTGGACGGGTTGTTCTATCTGAATTCTGACAATACGATTGGCGGCAGTGGTGATTTGGATCTGCTCAACATTTTCGGTACTGGGGAGCGAGTTGGGCTGCATTGGTCGCGGCAAAACAAGAACTCGCGCGAGTTGGGGATAGGTGTGGAACTCCCGTTTGCGGGAGGATATCCCGTGGACTTGAAATTCGATGTCGCACAGAGTGATCGAGATTCGGCGTATGTGTCGGCGAAGATTCAAGCAGGTGCGATGTATCATCTCAGCGAGCAATGGCAGATTGGTTCGACAATTTCCTGGGAGAAGATTACGCCGGACGAGGGAAGGGATTCGCCCTCGGCGCGAATCGCCGGAGTAACGCTGAAAACGGCGTTTCAGAAGCGGGATCGACTCAGGTCAACGCGTAAGGGAGTGGCGGTGACGACCGAATTCGGTTCGCTCTATCGAAAGTCGTTTGACAGCGGCAATGATATCAGCACCGGATACTCGACTACTATCAAGGCGAAAGGGGAGCTTTGGCAGCCGTTGGGAAGAAGGTGGATTGTGTATCAGCGACTGATGCCGTTTCAGATCAGATCGGATTTTGATCCGATTCCGACGGAGCAGTTGATGGAAATTGGCGGAGCGGCAAGTCTGCGCGGGTACCGGGAGCGGAGCTTCTTGGTCGATATCGGTGTTGTCTCGGCCACTGAATTGCGGTATCTCTTTGAGAGTAATTTTCTTGCCCGAATCTTCTGCGATAATGCTGTTGTCGAAACAGAGGCTGGAACACAGCGGTTGACAGGTTTCGGGTTGGGGATGGAGTTGGAAACGACGATGGGTCGATTCCGGCTCGATTTTTCGCTTGGCGAGGAGAAGCAGCTCGACGCGATGCTGGTGCATTTCGGATTTGAGACGGGGATATGAAGAAGCTGATAGCCGCCATAAAGCTGATTCGGCCGGTTAACGGGCTGGTAGCGGCACTTTCGGTCGTGCCGGCGGCGTCGATAGCTTGCGGGGAGTTGACTTTTCCGTGGCGGGAATCTGGGTTGATATTCTTCCTCGTGTCGTTCGGCTATGCGATAAACGACATCTTCGATTTGAGGGCAGATCTGATAAATCGCCCGAAACGAGCAATTCCCTCGGGAGTGTTGTCGGTCAAGAATGCGTGGGTAGTTGCGGTGTTCTTCTTGATTGCAGGGAAGGTATTCTTGTTCGGAGCGAATCCGATATGTGCTCTGTACTATCTCTCTGTAGCATCGGCGCTGTATCTGTATGCGGCGGCGATTTCTTCCTGGCTAATTGTCGGGAATGTGCTGGTGGCAGTGCTGTGCGCTTCGGTGTTTTATCTGGGAGCGCTGGGATGCGAGGTCGAAGGCAAGGCGGTCGAGCTATTGATATTGTCCGCCATATTGACCTTTCTCTATCATCTTGGACGGGAGATTGTAAAAGACATCGAGGATATGTCGGGAGACAAGGCGATTAAGCGGTCGACGGTGCCCTTGAAATGGGGACCGAATCGGGCAAGGGTGGCGGCGATAGCGCTATTTGGTGTGCTGATTGCGACGAGTTATAGCGGATATTGGGTGTTGGAGCTTTCAAGGAGCTATTTGGTCGCAATTAGTGTAGGAGTGAATTTGCCACTGGCATTAATTTTTATTATTTATATGAGGAAGGGCGCTGAAGAGGGAGCAGGGCAGACCTCGATGGCGCTAAAAGTGATAATGTTGCCGGCTTTGATGGCGCTGCTGCTTGCCGGCGTTAATTAATGTTAAAAACTGAAACCAGGGCGAGCTTAACCGTTATAATTCCGTAAGTTATGTACATGATACTGAAAACATGGGTAATTGTGTTGTGCCTGGCAGGAGTTGCTTCGGCGCAAATCGGGTTTAAGGCGCATGTTGACAAGGTGCAAGCGGCCTTTGAAGACGAGTTTGTATTGACCTTGGAAGTGAGTGTGGGTGATCCGTCAGTTACAACGACACCGGTGCCGCCGCCGGAGATGATTGGATTTCGTGTCGGCGGGTCGGGCAGCAGTGTCGAGAAGGTTGGCGAGTTGACGGTAAGGCGATACACGTACAACCTCAAGCCTGCACGGAGCGGCGAAGTGACGATTCCGTCATATAAGGTGGAATTCAAGAGCGCGGTAGGTGTGGATACGCTGACTTCGGACCCGATAGTTGTGAATGTCGCACAGCCGCGGCCAAGCAAGGACTCGCGGGTGAGTTTGGCTCCGATTTTCATCACTGCCGCAATAGGCACCGCGATAATTGCGGCGCTGCTTTTCCGTCGTCGCAGGACAAAAGCTCCGGTGATTGTTGAAGCTGACTGGAAGGCAGAGGCGCAGGCGAAGTTTGCCGAGATCAAACGGTTGGCCGAGAGAGAGGATTACCGTGAATTTTCCTCGCAAGCGAGCAAGTTTGTGGTCGGATTGCTTGAGAAAGCGAACGAAGCGAGGCTGACGGGGTATACTACGACAGACATATTGCGGTGGATGGAAGAGCGGGGAATCGAAAAGGAGATTCGCAGCCACTGCAAGGAGCTGTTTGCGTTTTGTGAAGAGGTGAAGTTTTCCAGCGGCAAGGTGGATGTCCAGAGCGGGCGCGCGGCGGTGAGCAACGCGACAAAATTGCTGGAACTGATTTTGAAATGATCTCGTACAATTTGGTCGAAATGAATCAATAGTTTAGGGAGATATATCGGTGGATCAGGATATTAGACAAATTCAGGCTGAAGTTGAGCGCAGTTTCGATTTCGTTTTGCGGCTCAAGGCGGAGATCGGCAAGGTAATTGTCGGGCAGGAGTATCTGGTAGACAGGATGATCATGGCGCTGCTTGCCGACGGTCATATTCTTGTCGAAGGCGTGCCCGGTCTGGCGAAAACGATGGCGATCAAAACGCTGTGCCAGGCGATTCAGGCGGATTTCCGGAGACTTCAATTTACACCCGACTTGCTGCCGGCGGACTTGATTGGAACGATGATCTATTCGCAGAACGACGGCAAGTTCACTGTCAAGAAGGGGCCGATTTTTGCGAACATGATTCTGGCGGACGAAATCAACCGCGCACCCGCCAAGGTGCAGTCGGCGTTGCTGGAAGCGATGCAGGAACGTCAGGTGACAATCGCCGAGACGACACATGCACTGCCGAAACCGTTCTTGGTGATGGCGACACAGAATCCGATCGAGCAGGAAGGCACCTACCCGCTGCCGGAAGCGCAGGTCGACCGATTTATGTTCAAGCTGAAGGTAACCTATCCGAGCAAGGCGGAAGAGCTTGAGATTCTCAATCGAATGACGGTTGGGACGACGTTCGAGACCAAGCCGGTGATCACGCCTGCGGATATAGTCAGGGCGCGGGAAGTGCTAAACCGGATTTATGTCGACGACAAGGTTAAGGAATACATAGTCAATATCGTCTTTGCCACACGTAATCCCGAAGCGTTCAATCTCAATTTGAAGGGCTTGATTGAATACGGCGCTTCGCCGCGCGCGACCATCAATTTGACGCTGGCCTCGAAGGCACATGCGTACATGAAGGGCCGCGGTTATATCACGCCGGATGATGTCAAGTCGATCGGCATGGAAGTGCTGCGCCATCGCGTCATTGTGACCTACGAAGCTGAAGCGGAAGAGGTTGACAGCGAGGCAATCATCACGAAGATCTTCAACGAGGTTGAGGTACCGTAGGCCGTGCTTCCAGCAGAAGTCCTGAGAAGAATCCGGCGCATTGAGATCACCACCAAGAAATTGGTGAATGATGTCTTTGCGGGCGAATATCACTCGAGTTTCCGCGGACAAGGCATGGAATTCGAGGAGGTACGCGAGTACCAGCCGGGGGATGATGTACGCCTGATCGACTGGAACGTCACGGCGCGCACCGGAGTGCCGTTTATCAAGAAGTTTCGCGAAGAGCGCGAGTTGTCTGTCATGCTGCTGGTGGATGCTTCGTCATCCGGCCAGTTCGGCACCCGCAGCCAGCTCAAGGAAGAGATGGCTGCGGAGATTTGCGGCCTGTTGGCGTTTTCGGCGATTCGCAATAATGATAAAGTGGGAATGATCATCTTCACTGACGAAGTCGAGAAGTTCATTGCGCCGCGCAAAGGTCGCGGGCATGTACTGCGATTGATTCGGGAGATTTTGTATTTCAAGCCGGTGGGGCGATCAACCAATATCAGCAAGGCGCTGGAGTATCTCAACCGCGTGATTAAGCGCAAGTCAGTTGTGTTCCTGGTGAGCGACTTTTTGAGTTCAGGGTATGCCTCGGATTTGGTGATCGCCAATCGCAAACACGATGTGGTGGCGATCAAGATCGGCGACGAGCGCGAAGCGAAGATGGAAAATTTCGGTCTGATCGATTTTGAGGATGCCGAGACGGGGGAGATTATTTCGGTAGATACATCGGATTCGTATTTCCGTCGGCAATATGGAATGCAGGCAGAAGATTTGAGTACTGAACTGGAGAAGGCATTCAGCCGGATGAGAATAGATTTTGTGCAATTGACTACCGGGCGCGATTACTTCGTACCGCTGACTTCGTTCTTCAAGAAGCGCGAGCGGAGGTACCGTTAGAGTGTCGATCAAGACTCTCGACAAGCGCTTGATATTGATATTGGCGCTGCAATTGGCGGCAGCGCTGGTATTTGTTTACTATCGCACCGTCGATGCCGACGAGGGATTCTATTTGGCGGCAGCTCAACGTGTCGCCGATGGGATGATGCCGTATGTGGATTTCTTCTTTCCGCAGGCACCACTATTGCCACTGACATTTTTCGGACTTTCGAACTGGGGCTGAATTCGCTGCTCCTGCTGCGAGTATTGGCTGCATTGGCGGGAGTTGTCAGCACGGTGGTGATGTATCGGCTAGTGAGACGCGAGAACGGAAACGACGCGACAGCGTTAGTGGCGGCATTCTTGATGGCGTTTTGCGGCTTGTTCCTAACGTGGCACTCGACATTTAAGCCATACGCGTTCGTCGATCTCGCGTTGTTGATATCGTTTCTCTACCTGCTCAAGAGCGGCAATGACGAAAGGTTAGACGGCAAGGCGATCTTGCTATCGTGGTTGATGCTGGGAGTAGCGATAAATTTCCGATCGATATTTCTGCTGTTGCTGCCAATCTATATCTACGCACTGGTGCTGTCGGCACGCCGCGCAAAGGTAGGGAATGCTCAGGCGCTCAAGTATGCGTTATTGGGGATTCTCATTCCAACGCTGCCGGCGATTTATTTGTTCGTGTCAGCGCCAAATGAGTTCTTGTTCAATAATCTGGGATTTCACCTTCAGCGCGAACCGATTGAACCGTTTTCGGCGCTGTTGCTACACAAGGCGACGGTATTCGGGAAGTTTCTGGCGTTGCCGCAAACGATTCTGCTTCTGGGAGCGGCTTTGGCATCATACCTGCTCATCAAGTACGGGCATGTGGCCCGGATGATGACTCAGAAGCCGGCGGCGATGTTTGCTGCGGTGATCACAATAGTCTACTTGATCCCGACGCCGGTGCATATGCAATACTTTCAGCAGGCGACACCTTACTTGATCTTGCTGGCTCTGCCGTGTGCAAAGTTTGTACTTCATCATGAGCGTCTCAAGCCGATGCTGCGGTCGGCAGCAGTGTTGTATCTTGTCGGCATTGTGCCATTCGCGTATCTGTTCATTGTTGCACCGCGCGAGCAGGATCATCGTTTTGAATGGCCGCAATTGGAGAGCGTTGTCGAAGCTATCAAAAACAACTCGACGACTTCAGACAGTTTGCTATCGGAGTGGGCGGGATATAGCGCGTTGTCGCAGAGGCCGCAATTGACCGGCTCGGAGCATGTGGGATTTCATTTTCCACTCGAATTGACAGAAACAGAATACAACGATCATCACCTGCTGACGAATTCCGCAATTGTTTCGGCGCTGTCGGCGCAGAGGCCGCATCTGGTGATAATTGACTACAAGGTATACCCCGAATGGGAAGGCGCATTGGCGGCACACTATCGGTTAATCGATCAACACGATCAGACCTTCATCTATAAGAGGGCCAATGAAGCGCTGTAGTTGGATTCTGTTGCTGATGTTCGCACTTGCGGCTCCGGTTTTGGCGCAGGAGCGGATTTCGGTTGAATCGAATGTCGACAGACAGTCGGTGACCATCGGCGATATCATAAAATATACCGTGAAGATTTCGGCGGACACTTCGCTGATAGTCGATTCGCTGGTCGTCGGCACGAATCTCGGCATGTTTGAGGTGAAAGACTATACTCCGCGTTCGACCGAGATTAGCAACGAAATGAAGGTTTCGACCGAGTCGTTTAATATTACGACATTCACAACGGGTGATTATCAGATTCCACCGATTACGATCAAATACTCGACGGCAACGGGCGAGCTGAAATCGGTTACAACCGATGCGATTGCGATAAAGGTGAATTCGCTTCTGACCGGCGAAGAGGGGGAAGATATCAAGCCGTTGCGCGGTCCGAGGGAATTTGAGAGCCGGATTCCGATTTGGATGATTGCGGCTGCTATCGCTATTGTGGTGGGGATTCTGGTGTTCTGGTATCTGTATCGCCGTGCCAGCAAGCCAATTGATCTGGGCAAGGAGCCGGTTGATGAGCGATTGCCATGGGAAATTGCGTTGGCGGAGTTGGATGCGCTGCGGGCATCAGATTTGGTGGCGAGAGGCGAATACAAGGAATACTACTTGCGGTTGTCGGAAATTTTCCGCGCATATCTCGAACGGCGTTACGGTATATCGGCGCTGGAGCGGACAACGTATGAGATCATCACGGAGTTCCGCGGACTTGCACTGGACAAACGAGAAGAAGAAGTCATCAATCGCTTCCTGGACGAATGCGATCTGGTCAAATTTGCCAAGTATGATCCATCAAATGAAGACATTGACCGGCATTTTGGAGTAGCGCGCGAATTCGTATTGCAGACCCGCTCATTGCCATATTCCTCGGCAAAGGGAGGGGCGCAAGAATGATACAATTCGCCAATCCGATGTTCCTGTGGCTGCTCCTGGCGGTGCCGTTGGTGGCATACTTCATGTTTCGCCGTCGTCGCGAAGCGGCGATCAAATTCTCCGATATTTCGCTTCTGCGCAATGTACGACGAAGCCGCCGGGTCAAGAATCGAAAGATACTGTATGCACTGAGACTGCTGGCTCTGGTATTGCTAATCATTGCGATGGCGCGTCCGCAGGCTGGGAAGAAGACGACGGAGGTTTCGTCGGAGGGCATCGACATCATGCTGGCACTTGACGTTTCCGGCAGTATGAAGGCTGAAGATTTTAAGCCGCAAAACCGACTGGTTGCCGCCAAGGAAGTGATCAAGGAATTTGTGCAAGGGCGGCAGAGCGATCGAATCGGGCTGGTGGTGTTTTCGCGGCAGTCGTTTACTCAGTGTCCGTTGACGATGGATTATAGCGTCCTGCTGAACTTCCTCGAACAAGTTGATTTTGGCATGATCGAGGATGGAACGGCGATCGGGATGGGGTTAGCCAACGCCGTCAACCGGCTTCGGTCGTCAGATGCGAAGTCGCGGATTATTATCTTGTTGACTGATGGTATAAACAACGCGGGTGAGATTGATCCCCTGACGGCGGCACAAATCGCCAAGACTCTGGGAATTCGCGTGTACACAATAGGTGCCGGCAAGTTGGGCAAAGCGCTGTATCCGGTGGATGATCCGATGTTTGGCCGGCGATATGTTCAGTTAGAAAATGAAATCGATGAAGAACTTATGACGCAGGTATCCGAACTAACCGGCGGCAGGTATTTCCGCGCCAAATCCGAGAACATGCTGAGGGACATTTATCAGCAGATTTCCGAGCTGGAAAAGACGAAGTTCAAGATTAAAGAGTACCTTCAGTTTGACCAGTTCTTTCCGTACTTCCTGATTGCGGCGGCAATAGCGCTGCTTCTGGAACTGGTATTGAGAGAAACCATTTTCAGGAGGTTGCCGTAAACACAGAAGGTTTATGGCGGGTATAACTAATATGGTCGAGGCAGTTAGATGAGATTTGCGGCTCCGGAGTATCTGTACGGATTCCTTGTCATAGCGGCACTGGCGTTGTTCATGTGGCAGGTGTCTCGCCGCAAGAAACGGCAATTGGAGTCATTTGCCGACCGGTCGTTGCTTGCCGGGCTAATCCAGAACTATTCGCCTTTGAAGCGCCGCTACAAGACGGCGTTCATTTTCCTCGCAATGATTTTCCTGGTCTTTTGTCTGGCGCGGCCACAGTTCGGCACGCACATGGAGATGTTGAAGCGCGAGGGGCAGGACGTGATGATCGTGGTAGACTGCTCAGCTTCGATGTTGGCAGAGGATATGAAACCGAATCGCATTGAACGCGCAAAACAAGAGGTCCGCGGATTGCTTGCACGAATGCAGGGCGACCGAATCGGACTGGTGGCTTTTGCCGGCAGCGCGTTTGTGCAATGTCCGCTGACTCTCGACTACTCGGCGGCACAGATGTTTGTAGATGTTCTTGACGTAGACTTGATACCCAATCCGGGAACGAATATTGCTGAGGCGATTTCGGTGGCGACCGCGGCCTTCGTGATTAAGGAACGCAAGAATAAGGTGATGATCGTTATCACTGACGGAGAAGATTTTGGCGAAGGGATCGATGCGGCGATAAATGAAGCGAAAATTGCCGGCGTCAATATCTACACAATTGGAATTGGCAGACCCGAAGGCGAACCGATTCCGATCCGCAATGTTCGCGGTGAAATGGTCGGATACAAGAAGGATCAGGGCGGCGAATTGATCATGACGCGGCTCGATGAGATTACGCTGCAAAAGTGCGCCGCTGAGACGGATGGGCGCTATTATCATGCATCACAGGGCGAGATCGCGCTGGACATGATATATGAAGAGATTTCGAAGATGGAGAAGAAAGAGCTGTCTGATATGCTGTTGACTCAGTATGAGGACCGCTATCAGTATATTTTGCCGTTCGCCATCGTATTCCTGGCGGGAGAAGCTTTGTTGTCAGAGCGGCGGCGCCGCAAGAAGGAGAATGGTTCCAATGCGTAGAGTACTGATTTTCATCCTGATAACCTGCGTGAGCACGAGCGTGTTGGCGGACTACCGGAAGTTGAACAAGAAGGGGAACGAAGCCTATTCGAAGCGTGATATTGAGCAGGCGCTGAAATACTATCAAGAAGCGGAAATAGAGAAACCGCAGGAGCCGGTATTAGAATACAATATTGGAACGGCACTATTCGACCAGGCGAAGTACGAGGATGCAGTTAAGCGTTACTCGAAGGCGCTTCTGACTGACGACCCGGCATTTCAGGCGGATGCATACTATAACTTGGGGTCAAGCTTCTTCCGTAACGAGAAGTATGCGGAGGCGATCAACGCCTATCAGAAGTGTCTTGAGCTGAAACCGGATGATGTCGATGCGAAGTACAATCTGGAATTGTCGCGCAAGAAGTTGAAAGAACAGGCACAAAATCAGCAGAATGAAAAGCAGGACCAGCAGCAGCAAGACCAGGAGAAGCAAGAAGAGCAAGACCAGCAACAACAGCAGCAGGGCGACGATCAGCAAAAGCAGGATGATCAGGGCGAAAGCGAGCAGGATCAACAGCAACAGCAGCAACAGGGCCAGCAAGGCGAGAATGGCGAAGACAAGCAGCAGCAACAACAGCAGCAGCAAGGCGAAGGGGAGCAGGATAAAAAAGACCAGGGGCAGCAGCAGCAGGGCAGTGAGGGCCAAACTGAGCAGCAAGAGGGCAAGGGGCAGGATGAAAAGATGAGCAAGGAAGACGCAGATCGTATTCTGAAGGCGATCGGAAATGCCGAAAAGGACTTGCAGAAGAAAATCAACCGGACTAAGGTCAAGTACGGAAATTACGATAGCAAAAAAGACTGGTAAGCGATGATTGGCAGTTTGCGAAAAATACTGACTCGGATATTTGTTGTTCTTCTGGCGCATGCGATCGTGCTTGCCAGTGACGTAGCCGTGACCGCACGAGTCGACCGCAAGCAGATCTCGCAAGACGAATCGCTTGAGTACACGGTCGAAATCAGCGGCGACGTATCGAAGGTGCCTAATGTGGCGTTGCCGAAGCTGGGGGATTTCGAGGTCTACTCGACAGGAACGAGCCAAAGCTTCACGTGGGTGAATGGTCAGTCGCAAAACACCAAGCGTTATGTATTCCGGATGACACCCAAGCGGTCAGGGAAGCTGGAGATACCGGCGTTTGCTCTTGATATTGACGGCCAACGTTACATGACTCAAGCGCAGACAGTTCAGGTAAGTGCCGGCGGTGCGCCGCAGACCAGAAATACAAATCCGCAGACAACAAGGCGACAAGGACAATCTCAGCAGAGCGGTGTAGCCAAGGATGACCTGTTTATCCGCACTGTTGTCGACAAGGACACTGTGTATGTCAATGAGCAGATTACACTGACATTCAAGTTCTTTCAGGGGATTGAACTGCTGCAGGGTACTGACTATGTCCCACCCCAGAAGACGGGGTTTTGGGTCGAGGACTTGGGGCCGCAGCGGTCAATTTATCAGACTGTCAATGGACGCGACTACCGGGTGACCGAGATCAAGAGCGGACTCTTCCCGACGGCTCCGGGAATTCAATCGATTGGGCAGGCGAGTCTAACTTGTTTGGTTCAGGAACGGGCACGAAATCGCGATCCGTTTTCGATCTTCAACAATTTTGGTGTTTTTGGCGAAACGAAGAGCGTTAAACTGACTTCTGATCCGATTGCTGTTGTTGCCCTGCCATTGCCGACTCAAGGCAAGCCCGTTGATTTCGGCGGTGCGGTGGGCCAATTCACGATGACAGCGAGCGTCGACAGGCGAACCGTGCCGGTAAATGAGCCGATTACGATGACGGTGAAGATTTCCGGAGTTGGCAATATTAAGACTGTTGGAATGCCATCGATTCCAGACATGCCCGATTTCCGCAGTTATCAGGCGGGTGATTCTGAAAATATCGAACGAATGGACTATGTGTTGGGCGGCAGCAAGATCTATGAGCAAGTGTTTATCCCGAAGCGCGCCGGCACTTATACGATCCCGTCGCTAAGTTTCTCGTACTTTGATCCAAAGGCTCGCAGTTACAAGACTATTACGACGGATGCGATTCAGATTGAAGCGACGCCATCGCAAGATAGGTTTGCTTCGCAGGTGCAGAATCTTCAGACCAATCGCATCGATCTTGCGGCGAAGGACATTCGCTATTTGAAGTCGGATGTTGGTGATTTGAATACACGCCGCAGTCAGCCGCTGGCGATGAGCCCGTTCTTTCTCGCATTGTATTTGATTCCGATTATCGGCTATGTGGCGATTCTGCAGACGCAGCGACGCAAAGAGAGGTTGGAAACCGATCACGGCTTCCGGCGGCTGAAGCAGGCGCGCAAAATGGCAGAAGGCAGGCTGGCACGTGCCAAGTCGAGCCTAATTGCAAATGACGCCGATGGGTTCTACACCGAGATCAATCGCTCACTGATAGAGTATTTTGCCGACCGCTACAACTTGCCGGCTTACGGACTGACGGCGGATAGTATCAAAGCATTTGCGGCGGGCAAACAAAGCGATGTTCTTGTCGCAAAGATGCTTGAGTTGCTGCAACAGTGCGATTTTGGCAGATTCGCCCCGGGAGGTTCTGAGACAGCGCAGATGCAGAAGTTGCTTGATGATGCACGGCAGTTGATTATTGATCTGGAGAAGACGCGTTGAAGCGATTCTTGTGGATTGCCTTGATTATGCTCGTGCCGGTGACGTTGTTTGCCGGTGCGGATGACGACTTTCGTGCTGCGATAAGCTTGTATGACCAGGGGAAGTTTGTTGAATCATCGACGGCATTCCAAGCGATCATCGATAAAGGGTACTCTTCGCCTCAGCTTTTTTACAATGCAGGATGTGCGTACTACAAAGCGGGTCGAATCGGTCTAGCGATAGCCAATTTCCGGCGGGCTGAGCGGTTGAATCCAGAAGATGCCGATATCAAGGCGAATTTGGAGTTTGCCCGGCTCTACACGGTTGACAAGATTGACCAGGAGGGTGCGTCGTTTCAGACGCAGATCGGGAGGGTGCTTAACGTTCTCTCACCGAATCAGTACTTCTTGATTTCGCTCCTTGCGATTGCGGTTTTGTTCGGATTGTTAACGCTCAAACGGATGGGGAAGGTGAGTATCGGGTCGACCAGTGTGGTATCGCTGGTGCTGGTCGCAGTGATTTGTGCTGTGGCGATGGTGTGGGTGTTGCAGAACAATTATCTGATCCAAGAAGGGGTTGTCACGGTCGAACAAACGGAAATCATGTCGGGACCTGGGGATGAGTTTGAATTGCAGTTTGAAGCGCATGAGGGGTTAATGTTCACAATTCTCGAAAGCCGTCCGGACTACTATCTGGCGTTGTTTGCCAATCAATTGAAGGGTTGGGTGCGACGTTCAGACGTTGTCACCATTTGACGGCCGCTTTGCGTCAAAGCCGGACTTGTTTCCCCTTGATCCTAACCCGCTCTAATTCGTTGACACTACCACAATTGAACACTATTATTCGCTCTTCAATTGAATCGCATTAAGACTGAGGTATTGATCAAAAATCTGGATTGGAAGAAGGTCTTGGGAGTAGCGGTGGCAATTGGCCTGCTATTCTTAAGCTTCTACAAAGTTAATCTGCGCGAGTTGTGGACAAGTATCGCCCAACTCAACTATCTCTATCTATTAGCGTCGTTTGGTGCGGCCGTACCAATGAACTGGGCCAAGGGGATGCGTTGGCGGGCTCTGATTCGAGAAGTCAAGCCTGTGTCAAAGACGCGCATGTTTGCTTTGTTCCATGTCGGGCAGATGATCAATCTTTCGTTGCCGGCATTGACCGGGCAGGCGGGGCGGATTGTCATGCTTTCAAAGGCTGAAGGGCTCTCCAAGACGCTGTGCTTCACGACCGTGGCGATGGAAGTGCTTTTTGACGGAATCAGCTTGATAGTACTCGTCTATCTGGCTTCGTTTATCTTTGCCTTCCCGGTTTGGCTGAGACAGGCGGAGATTTACGCGGCAATCGGGATTGGCGTATTCCTATGCGTCGCCTTCCTGGTTTGGCGGAATAAGAGGGCGCTGGAGTATTTTGGCAAGACGCGAATCAAGCGCCGTTTCCCCAATCTGTATACGAAACTGCAGAAATGGACGCAGTCGATGATCAGCGGGTTGACCTCGCTCAAGAGTGGTCGGGGAATCCTTGAGGTCAGCTATTATTCGATATTGGTGTGGTTATTCCATGTGCTGGTTGCAGTCACACTGATCCTGGCATTCAAACTTGACATTCCGGCGTGGGCGGGCGTGGTAGTGGTAATTATCAACTCGTTTCTCCTGATGATACCGATATCGCCAGGAAACATCGGTTCGTTCCAGATTATCGTAATCAGTGTACTGCATGAGCTGTTTAAGGTGCCAAGGGCAGAAGCAGCCGCGTTCAGTTTGGTGTTGCATTTCATGGATATTGTTCCGGTCTTTGTCATCGGGATATACTTCCTGTTTACGAATCACATTACCTTCAAGAAGCTCCGCGCCGAGGCCGAAATTGAGGCTCAGAAGGCAGACACGACGGAGACACTTCAACCTTGACAAAGGGCTAAAAACAGCCTAATTACCCACTTCCCAAGCGCGGCCGGTCAAGAACCTGCACGACCGCCCGAGATGTGAACATTGCCGTGCGTACACTTAAGAATTGGTGGCAAACGGCGGAGAAACCGCGATGATCAGGTCATTTTACTATACCACCGACGACGGATTGAATTATGCCGAAGGAATTAGCGAATTCCAGAAGCTTTGCGCACGACGCGACAGTGTGCTGTGGGTTGATTTGTCCTCGCCGACCGACGAAGAGTCGTATGTCCTGACATCGGAGTTCAAGTTCCATCCTCTGGCGATTGAAGACGTTCTGTCGGAAATGTCGCATCCCAAAATAGATGATTACGACACATACTTGTTCACGATTGTGCAAGTACTTGGTCCACCGGTGCAGGAAACCGAGATCGAGGCAAAGGGCATCGGGCTGTTTCTGACGCAGAATGCAGTCGTGACAGTGCATTTCCATCAGGTACCATCGCTGGATTCAGTGGCGCAGAGGCTTCAGCGCGACAGCCGGCTGATTTCACGCGGTGCGGACTTTTTGTTCCATACGATGCTCGATCATATCGTTGACACGTACTTCAGCGCGCAGAACACCATGGAGAAGGAAGTAGACGGGGTAGAGGCGGAAGTGTTCGAAGATCCAGATCAGGATATTCTCAAGAAGATGTTCCGGATCAGGCGAGATTTGGCGATTATCCGGCGCGTGATTGTGCCGCAGTCGGAAATCATGTCGCAGTTTACAAGAGAGAAGTTTGATGTAATAACACCGAAAGCGGCGATTTACTTTTCGGATATCAATGACCATCTGCATGTGATGATTTCTACCGCGGATAATCAGCGCGACTCGATCAACTCGGCAATGGATTTGTACTTCTCGATGGTATCGACCAAGACCAATGCCGTAATCAAGTTTCTGACGATACTTTCGGCGTTATTTCTCCCGGCAACATTCATTGTAGGGTTCTACGGAATGAATTTCGAGACGATACCGGAATTCCGGTGGAAATTCGGCTATCCTTTTGCGGTACTTCTGATTGTGGGGGTAATTGTCGGGCTTCTGTGGTTCTTCAAAAGAAAAAAGTGGATATAATGGTTTTTTTTCGGAACAAACGGACTGACCAGTCCGTCTAATAGACAATGTTAAGAGAACCAATCAAGCCAAAACGGCGCAATTTGCCGGAAAACGAGCGCAAAGAGATGATTCTCGATGCGGCGTTAGAATCGTTTGCGACCCACGGTTACGACACCTGCAATGTCGATGCAATTGCGGAATTGGCAGGCACGGGCAAGGGGACGATATACCGTCATTTCCCATCGAAATTGGAGCTGTTTGCGGCAGTAGTTGAACGGGGGCATACCGCTCTACTGCAACGATTTGCCAATCTCGTAGAAGAGAAATGCGAAGTAGCTGAGCATATCACGACGGGATTGACACAATTTGTTGACTTTTTTGTCGAATATCCGAATTATTACCGGGTGATGATGATTGAGCAGCCGGAAGTGCGGCTCAAAGTCAAGTTGGATATGGATGCCGGGTATCATCACTTTTTGAAGGTAATTGCCGCCACTGTGAAGGAAGATATTCGCGCCGGGCGCATCAAGAAGGTCGATTCGGAATTCGCGGCAGAATATTTTCTATCGCTAATGAAACTGATAGTTGAACGCCAGCTTTATGGCAAAGGCCACTCCCGTCGCAAAGATATCCGAGAGGCTGTGGAAATTACGTTGAAGGGACTTATGAGATGAAAATAGTTGCGAGGCTGTTGGCCTTGGTGATGTTCGTCGTGTTGTCGGGGATAGTTGCAGATCAGGCGACGGCGCGGACACTAACTATTGAGGATGCCGTAGCCGAGGCATTGCGTAGTAATCAGGATTACCTGATAGCGCGTTCGGAGCTTGAAAAAGCCGAAGCTGAAATACAGAAGGCGACGGCTGATGCGTACCCGCATCTGAGCCTGGGTTCGACCTATTCGCGCTATCTGTTGGTGCCAGAGGTGGTGTTTGGAGGGCAGACGTTCAAGATGGGGTCGGACAATCAAATTGATGCAGGGTTGACCGTGACGCAGCCGATTTGGCAAGGCGGCAAGGTACTGGCGGCAATCAAGATTGCTCACACCTACAGGAAGTATGTCGAAGAGGCCGTCAACGAAACGGGAGCGGAGATTGCATTTGCGGTTCGGAATACGTTTCTGGATGTGATTCTGGCTCGCGACGTTGTTAGCGTTTACCGCGACGCTTTGGCAACGGCGGAATTGAATCTGGAGATGGTTGATAAGATGCAGTCCCAGGGGGTTGTTTCAGAATATGAAAAACTCCGCGCCGAGGTTGAGGTCGCGAACTTGCGTCCGCAACTACTGCAAGCGCAAAATCAATCGGAACTGGCGCTGCACGCGCTGAGAAATCTGCTTTCAATGGATCTGACGGAGCCGCTGGAGCTTCAGTACTCCTATGATGCAAGTTCGAATGTTCAGACCCTGAACCTTGTGCGGTTGACAGAATTAGCTGTTGCCAATCGGGCGTCGCTGAGGCAGAGGGAGCACTTGAAGGAAATCACCAGACGCGCTGTGGGAATTGCCAAGTCGGAAGGTTCGCCAAAGTTTGATTTTGTTAGTCAATATGGCTGGCGTTACCAGTCGGATGATCTTGGGCTAAACGGCAAGGACTGGTCGCCGAATTGGGTCGCTTCGATATCGTTGTCCTATCCAATCTTCAATGGATTCTCGACCAAGGCATCGGTCAGAAAAGCAAAGGTCGACAAGCTGCAAGCCGAGTTGGGATATGAAAAAACTCGTGAGCAGGTTGAATTTCAGGTTCGCGACGCATACCTGCGCTACAGTGAAGCGGTAGAGCGACTGCAGTCGCAGCTTAAGACGATTGAACAAGCAGAAGAAGGGTTGCGAATCGCAAGGATTCGATACCAGAATGGTGTCGGTACGCAACTGGAAATACTTTCATCGGAGTCGGCGTTGACATTGGCGCGCACAAATCACGTGCAGGCAACTCACGATGTCGCGCTGGCGGTTTATAGACTTCAGCGGGTTACAGGTTCGGATAATTTCGATGCACTTAAGGAGCAATAGATGAGAAGCAGGTGGTTACTAATATTACTGGCTGCCGCGATGTTGGCGTCATGCGGAAACAATTCTGACGCCGAGCTGGCGACGCCGTTGCCGACAATTCCGGTCAAGACGGCGGCTGCCGAGATTGGTCGAATCGAGGTCGAGCGCGAGTTTGGCGGCGGACTAGTCGGTATCAAGCAGGCAGATCTATATGTGAGGTTGTCAGAAGCCGTAACAGCGCTTCCGCATAAGATCGGCGACAAAGTGAAGTCAGGCGACGTGGTGGTGTTTCTGGATAAGAGTGGCGCATCCTCGAGCTATTTCCAGGCTAAATCGACATTCGAGAACGCTGAGAAAACGTTCAACAAAATGAAGTATCTCTTTGAAGAGAAGGCGATCAGCGAGACACAGTTTGATCAAGCTGAGAGCGCATACGAGGTATCGCGGGCGAATTTTGCAGCGGCGCGGGAAATGGTGGAGATTACTTCGCCAATCAGCGGAACGCTGGTCGAATTGAATGTGCTGGTTGGCGACATCCCTCCGGCGGGAAAGGTAGCGGCGCGAGTCGCCCGGACGGATACGCTGCGAATGTCATTTGGAGTTCCGGCAGGTCTTGCGGAGAAGTTTTCGGTAGGAATGACAGGCGAATTGCATCTGGCAATGGCCGACAGCAATTACACCTGCATTGTAACGCGGGTAGCTTCGGCGGCGGATCCGCAGACGCGGACATTCACCGTAGAGGTGTCGGTACCGAATCTGGATCAGAGACTTCAGCCGGGCGCATTCGCTAAAGCAAAGTTTGTGATTGAGAGTTCGGAGGCAGCGTTGCGTGTGCCGCAGTCTTCGCTGTTGTCGCAGGAAGGCGTGTACAGTCTCTTTGTTGTGAAGAACGACACTGCCTATGCTCGTACTGTGACTTTGGGTTTGAAGAATGAGACAACGATTGAAATTTTGTCGGGGCTTGAAGCTGGTGACGAGGTTGTTTACTTGGGACAGGGTTTTCTATCCAACGGTTATCCGGTAGTGAGATCAGAGAAGTAATATGATACTAGCAAAAATCTCGATAGCGCGGCCGGTGTTCACTGTGATGGTGATGCTGGCGCTGCTGGTACTGGGAATGTTCGCCTATCGCGATCTAAGCGTCGAGATGTTTCCGGACATTTCATTCCCGTTTGTGGTGGTGACGGTGCAATATCCGGGCGCTTCACCAGAAACGATGGAAACGGAGATCGTCTCCAAAATGGAGGACGCGATCAACACGGTCTCGGGTGTAAGGCATATTACATCGACATCGTATGAGGGCTATGCTTTTACATTCGCGGAGTTTCAGCTTGAGTCGGACGAGAATATTGTAGCGCAGGATGTGCGCGACAAGATTGCCGGTATTCGAGCCGAATTGCCGGACGATATGGAAGAGCCGGTTATCCAGAAATTCGACCCAATGGCACAGCCGATCATTTCGCTTGGCTATCGCAGGCAACCGCTCGACGCGAGAACTGACGCTGATTGCCAAGGAAGATATAAAGAAAGCACTGGAGAGTACAGCCGGTATCGGCAATGTCGAACTGGTCGGCGGCGAAGAACGGGAGATTCTGGTGGAGCTGGATTTGACCAGTCTCGAGTCGTACAATCTTTCGATATTCGAAGTGCAGAACAAAATTGAGGCGGCGAGCCTTGAACTTCCAGCAGGCAAGATCGAGCGCGGTGACCGCGATGTGTCGATCCGCACGCTCGGAAAGGTTACGAGTGTCGAACAGCTGGCGAATACTGTAATCAAGAACGACCAAGGCGTTCAGGTGCTGTTGCGAGATATTGCCGAGATTAAGGATACGACCAAGGAGGTCGAGTCGATTTCGCGACTGAATGGCCGCAGGGCAGTCGGACTCGATCTGGTGAAGCAATCCGGCGCCAATGAAGTTGACGTGGCAGCAGCCGTCAAGTCGCGTCTGGCAGAGTTGCAGAAAACGCTACCGTCCGATATCGAAGTGACGATCGCAGCGGACAAGTCGAAGTTTACCGAAGAAGCCGTACACGACGTAATTGTCAATATCATCTATGGCGGCCTACTGGCGGTCATTGTGATTTTCTTCTTCCTGGCCGATTTGCGCGCGACGATTATTTCGGCGATTGCGATTCCGACCTCGATTGTGGCGACATTCCTGTTCATGGGAATGCTTAACTTCACGCTGAATTTCATGACATTGCTGGCATTGTCGCTGGCTGTGGGTTTGTTGATGGACGACGCCATCGTCGTCATCGAGAATATCTACAGGCATTTGTCATACAAAAAGAAACCGGCGGATGCAGCTTATGATGCCACCAAGGAGATAGCGCTTGCGGTATTGGCGACGACGCTGACGATTATTGTGGTATTCGTGCCGGTGGCGTTTATGAAGGGCATCGTCGGACAGTTCTTCTACGCATTCGGCATCACTGTGGCAGTGAGTGTTGCGGTGTCGCTGTTCGTGGCGTTTACGCTAACGCCGATGTTGTCCTCGCGCTGGCTTCAACAGGAGCATGAATTCCATCAGGCGACTAAGAATCCAATCTATCGATTCACGAACTGGTGGAATGGGATCTTCGAAAAGCTGAATATCATCCTGCAGAACTCAGTGGGATTTGCATTAAATAGACGAGCGATAGTGATGCTCGTCGCCACGCTCGCATTTGCCGGCAGTCTGATGATTGTTCCGCTGATTGGAACCGAGTTTGTGCCGGAATATGATCGCGGCGAGTTTTTCGTAGCGTTTAAAACCTCACCGGGAACGAGCCTGAACGCGACCTCGGAGCTTTCGCGCGACATTGAAAAGGTGTTGGCGAAGTATCCAGAGGTGAAGGATGTTTACACTACAATCGGCACCGGAATCAACCCGGACAATGAAGGAACCATCACGGTGAGGATGGTCGAACTGGATCAGCGCGAGCGGTCCTCGTTTGAGGTGATTGAGTCGCTTCGTGCAGACTTGGCAAACTATCCGGGATTGCAGATCAGTATAACCGGCGAAAAGGCCGAAGGCGGCGGCGCACCGATCGAAATTTCGATTTCGGGCGACCGGATGGACCAACTGAAGGTATTGGCGGCGATGGTCGAGGATTCAGTACGTGCGACTCCCGGCGCTGTCGAGGTTGACAACTCGCTGGGCGAGGGCAAGCCGGAGATTCAGATTGAACTTGATCGAGAGAAGTTATCGGATCTGGGTCTGAATGTCGCGCAGATTGCATTGGCATCGCGTTATCTGGTGAATGGCGTCGTGCCGTTCAAATTCCAGGAAGGTGACAAGCAGGCAGATGTGAGGCTGCGGTTGAAGACTGAGGACCGGAATGATCTGTCAGACCTGTCAAGAATTCTGCTTCCCTCGGCAAAGGACATTGACGGCCAGAAGGGGCACCAATTCCCGCTGAGTTATGTAGCGAAGTTCAATGAAGCGAGTGCCGTTGCTGAACTCACGCGCTATGACCGGCAGAAAACGGTCAAAGTTACCGGCAATAACGCAGGTCGGTTTGCGGGCGATGTCCGCAATGAGGCGCTGGCTAAGGCACAGATGATTCCGACGCCGCCCGGGTACAGCATTTACGCGACCGGCGAGGCGGAATTCCAGATGGAAGCATTCGGCTACATCATTGAAGCGCTTTTCCTGGCGATTGTGATGATTTATCTGGTGTTGGCTTCGCAGTTCGAGAGTCTGACCGATCCATTTTCGATCATGTTATCGCTGCCGATGTCACTGCTGGGAGCGTTCCTTGGGCTGCTGTTTTTTGGCAGTTCGATTTCGATCATGTCGCTGATTGGAATTGTGATGTTAATGGGGTTGGTGACGAAAAACGCAATCTTGCTCATTGATTTTGCCAAACAGGAAATGGCGCGCGGCACTGAACGAAGGGCAGCGTTGATTAAGGCCAGCTCGGTGAGATTGCGGCCGATTATTATGACGACAGCAGCGATGATTTTTGGTATGTTGCCGTTGGCGCTGGGAATCGGGCCGGGTGCGGAACTTCGCGCCGGTATCGCCCGCGCCGTAATCGGCGGACTGATCACTTCAACCGGATTGACCCTGGTTGTCGTACCAGTCGTATATAGTTTGCTGGATGATTTGACGAAGAAATGGCGTAAGAAAGAAGTTGTTGTCGCAGAAGGTCATTAGTTTCGAAAAGATGCCCGGCAGCCGGAAGCTGTTTCTGGATTTTTTGGCGGGCAAGACAACGGACTACTTTCATTACGACTTCAATTCGGATAGTGCGCTTCAACAAGTGCACGACAAAGTAAAACAACGCCGCTATGATCGAGAGAAGATCGTAGCGGCGTTATTGCGTCAAAACCAGGCATTTGGCGCCGGGCCGAAGACAATAGACAATATCAATAGGCTGCTTGACCCGGCGACTAGCGCAGTCTTCACAGGACAGCAGGTTACGCTCTTCGGTGGGCCGCTGTTTACGTTCTACAAAGCCAGCCTTGCGATCAAACTGGCCGAGTCAAATTGCCGCAAACTGGCGGGAACGGTTGTGCCGATTTTCTGGCTCGCCGCTGACGATGCGGATTTTGAAGAAGTCGCCAAGATAACCGTGCCGACTGCGGACAACAAGATGGCGAACTTGAGTTGGGAGCCGGCCACGCCGATCAGCGGTCAGCCGATGGGTTCGGTGCGACTGGACGAGAAGATTGTCGAGTTGCTTGATGCTTATGAGCAGACGCTGCCGGAAACGGAGTTTCGCGCAGAATTGATGGCGACTTTGCGGGAATGCTATCAACCGGGTGAATCGGTTGTGACGGCGTTCGGCAAATATCTTTGTAAGATCTTCGCCGATCGCGGTTTGGTACTTATTGATCCCACCGATCCCGTGTTCCGGGAGTTAGCATTACCGATATTCAGGAAAGAAGTGCAACTGCGCGAGAAGGCTGCGAAACTGGTAGAAGAACGCAATTCGCGGCTTGAGCAGCAGGGTTATCATCTTCAGGTAGCGCGCCCCGGATCGTATTCGAATTTGTTCTACTATAATGGCAAACGGACGCGAATCGACTTCGCCGAGGGCGGATTTGCGATTGAAGGGAAGTTTGTTTCGCAGACTGACCTTGAGGCAATGTTGGAGAAATCGCCATCGCTGTTTTCGCCAAACGTGTTTTTGCGGTCGATTGTGCAGAGCCACATGTTTCCGACATTGGTGTATTTTGCGGGTCCGGCGGAGGCGGCGTATTTCAGTCAGATCAAGGAGTTGTTCGACGTATTTGATGAGGCGGCGCCTATCATCTATCCGCGATATTCAGCGACGATAATCGAACCGGCAATAGCGAGGTTGATGGAAAAGCTGGAAATTTCGTTTGAGGATGCGTTGCAGGATCTCGGGCATTTGACCAATGAGATATTGAAGCGCACTTTCCCCTCAGATTTCGAGCAACGCTTTGCGACATTGCGCGAGGAAGTCAAACGGCAGATGGATGAAATCGCGGTGCATCTCGACCAAAGCGACCACGGGCTGATTACAAATGCGAACCGTATCGCGGGCAGGCTCGACCTTGAGATCAAGAATCTCGAAGAGAAGGTTTTCCAAGCGCATCGTAAAAAAAATCAGACCTTGCGAGCGCAAGTAGAGCGGGTGGCGTTCAGTTTGTTTCCGGACGGGAAGATGCAGGAGCGCAGTTTCCCTTTGAATTATTACATAGCAAAGTACGGACCGAGCGTTGTCGATACACTGTATGATGCGGTTGACTGCAACAGCAAGGTTCATCATTTGATCAGTCTGGAGTAGGCTGTGGCGAGGATTAGATGAAGATCGGCATAACGTGTTACCCTGTGGTCGGTGGATCAGGCATTGTCGCTACTGAGTTGGGGATGCTGTTAGCTGCGCGCGGGCATCAGGTGCATTTCATTTCGTACCAATTGCCGTTTCGTCTCGATCAGTTCCGCGACAATGTGTTCTTCCACCAGGTGGATGTGTCCAGTTACCCGCTTTTCAAGTATCCGCCTTACACCTTGTCGTTGGCGAGCAGACCGTGGAGATGTTCGACACTAAGAAACCGATTGCGGTGATTCCGAACTTCGTCGATGTCGACGACTTCAAACCGGGCGTGCGCCATTGCTCGCGGCGGACGTTCGCGGCAGAAGACGAAATGATCATGATGCATGCGTCGAACTTCCGCCCGGTGAAGAGAATCCCCGACGTGATTGAGATATTCAGGCGCGTCCGCGAAAAAGTCAAAACGAAGCTGGTACTTGTGGGCGACGGCCCGGAAATGAGTCTGGCGGAACATCTGATCGGACAGCACGGACTAAATGATGAAGTGATGCTGTTGGGCAATCAGGATTCGATCGGGACGATTCTTCCAGTGGCTGATTTGTTCGTACTGCCATCGCAAACAGAGTCGTTTGGATTATCGGCGCTGGAGGCAATGTCGTGTGGCGTCCCGGCGATGGTCAGCGATACCGGCGGATTGCCGGAACTGGTCACGAATGGTGTGGATGGATTTCTGTTACCCGTTGGGGATGTCACAGGTATGTCGGAGGCGGCGATAGGGCTGTTGAGCGATAGGGGCAAGCTGGCGACAATGAAGGAAGCGGCGCGCAATACTGCAGTGACGAGATTCTCCGCTGACCGGATGGTGCCGATGTACGAGGACTACTATCTGCGCGTAATCGCAGGGAGAAACAATGACGACTAAAGTCGATGTATTGGCGATCGCGGCTCATCGCGACGATGTGGAGATAACGTCCGGCGGACTGATCGCAAAGTTTGTGGATTTCGGCTACAGCGTTGGGATTCTCGATTTGACGGAAGGGGAAATGGGTTCTCGAGGAGATTCGGCGACGCGATTGGCGGAGTCGACGGAAGCGGCAAAGATACTCGGTGTCAAGGAGCGTGCGAATTTGGGACTGCCGGATGCGTATCTTGAAAATTCACTGGCAGCAAGAGCAGTATTGGCGCAGAAGATTCGCGATTTTGCGCCGCAGTTAATAATCATTCCACATTGGCAGCAACGGCATCCGGATCATCGTGTTTGTTCGCAGTTGAGTTTTGATGCGTGCCATTATGCGGGATTGAAAAAGGCAAAGTTGACCGGAGAGCCGCATCGACCGAGAAAAATTCTGTATTCTACGTATTACGAGCCAACAGTTCCGAGTTTCGCGGTTGATGTGTCCGCGCAATACGAGCGTAAGCTTGCCGCGATCCGGTGTTATAACTCGCAGTTCCGCGAAGGGGACAAGACAAACAAGGTATTTTCGCCCGGCGCCGATCTGTTTGATTTCGTTCGAGCCAATGATGGAGCGCTGGGAAGTCAAATACGAGTGCAGTTTGCCGAAGCATACGTCTTGAAAGAGATTGTTGCGATAGATGACCCGATGAAATTGGGCGGTTTGTCGATTTAGTTCTTTCGATAAACAGTTGGCGACTTAGTCAAGCCTATCAGTCTTCCCATTTAGCGATTCACTGTACGACTTAACCCAACAAAGTGTATTGACCAAACGCATTTGATCAATGGTGCTGCAGCGGACGCTTAGCAGTTCCGGGCTCAGCACAAGAATAGCCAGTGTTTTGGCTCGCGAGAGCGAAACGTTGAGACGATTCTGGCTGTAGAGGAAGTTGAGACCGCGCGGGATTTCCTCCGGGCTTGAGGTAGACATTGAGATTAGGACGACTTCGGCCTCCTGACCCTGGAACTTGTCCACGGTGCCGACTCGCGCAAGAGGGCCAAGCTGCTGTTTGAGTAGATTCACCTGCATGTTGTATGGCGAAACGACGAGAATGTTGTCTTCGGTCAGCTTCTTGATTGTGCTGTCGCTATCACGAAACTCGAGCTTGAGTAGTCGGCTATAGTAATCGCGAATGCGGGCGGCTTCTTCAGCGGAGCGCTGGCCATTGCCGATGTGGACGACGAAGTCGCAGAGAATTCCGGCGTCGGGCAGGGTCATCTTTTCAGTTGCTGATGGTTGGATACGATGCTGGTCCAACTTGGGATGCGATTTGATACGACCATCGTAAATTGCGTCTGAGATGAAGCTGCAAACCCTGGGGTGCATACGATAGGTGGTATCGAGGAGAACGCCGGACTCGATAGGGATTGTGTGGTTTCCCTGCAACAAGTAATCCAATACAGATTTGCCGGACTCGCCGGGATGAACTCCCTGCGTCGGTTGTGCTAATTGCATTTGGTCGCCGATGAGAACGAGGTTGCGCGCCGAGATTCCAGCGGAAATGATGTGCGCCAATGACAATTGGCCAGCTTCGTCGATGAAGAGATAATCGAGTTGCTGAATCAGCCCTGGATTGGCGAAGAGCCAACTGGTTCCGGCGATAAGGCTACAGCCGGGAAGATTTGCGATAACATCTTCGTTTGCAGGGACTGACTCGATGAAATGCCCGTTGAAGGCGGTGTCGTCATCGCCGCGAGAGGACTTCTTGTAGCCGGAAAAATTGAAACCGATTTCGAGGGCATGCTTTTCAATCTTCTCAAGCAAGTTGTGGATAGCTTTGTGACTGTTGGCAGTGACACCGATCTTCTTACCCGACTTCATCAGTTCGACAATCATGCGAGAGGCAGTATAGGTCTTGCCGGTACCGGGAGGACCCTGAATGAAGAGGTAGGTATCGGACATGCGTTTGGCGAGTGAAGTGCAGACTTCGGGTTTGAGCGATGGTGGATCATACAGCGGCGTACCGTGTGAAATGCCGGTGATATTCGGAACGCGACGCTGGAGCAAGTCGAGAAGGGCGGGATACGGCCGTTGTCCGGCGGGCTTGGCGTCAATATAATCTGTGACGAACCGCCATAAAGCTAAACGCAGCGGATCTGTGCTAATCGGACTCCCGGGTACGAGATCGAAGCGGGTCGGCAACGGCTCTTTGCCGGCATCGACACGCTTGAGTTTGACCAGACGCTTATCGGGATCAATGTCGATGATAGTTCCTGCGAGAGCGAGGTTTGCAGCGATCTTGCACTGCTCGCCAACTTTCAGTTTGAAGTCCTGTTCGGGAAACTTGTAGGTGTAGACCATTGAGCGCTTGTCAGGATAGGGCGGATGCTCGGTGGAAATCTCAAGTCCACCGATGCAATCGCCGTCGTCGATGATCTCTTCGGTAGTCATCGTCTGACGCGAGAACATGCGCCACCATGCAGGCTTGGCTTCGCGCCGGTAGAAATCGACAAGGTCAAAGATCAGTTTGTCGAGTTGCTGTTCCGGGGTGTAGAGCGATTCGTCATCGGGCAAAGTCGATGTCAGCGCCAGTTCAAACTCACGTATCTGTCGTTCCTGCTGAAGACGATTCTCGCTCGGTTCGTCAGGTTCCGGTGCGGGTACTGCTGGACGAACAATATCAAGACGAAGTTTCAGGAGCCAATCGCGCAACAGGAGCAGTGATTTGCAATCTTCGAGATTGTACGATTTGATGTCATCGAGCCACTTCTGGTCGTGCGATTCGATGTAGCGCTCGTAGTAGACGATGCTCGCCGATGCAGTTTTGACTTCACTTTGGCGCTTGGTCATGTAGAAAGTCTCGATGTTCTTGATGGAGTATGACGGCTCCGAAGTTTGCAGCGAGTGGGTGACGACTTTGTACAAGTCGACGAACACCTTGCCGCGAAGAAGCCGGTCAACCTCGAATTCCATAACGCCGTATTTGGACATGAGGCGCTTAACGGCGGTCTCTTCGTATGACGCATAGTGGTAGATGTGCATGTCGGGAAACTGGTCGAGGCGCTCGATAAAGAAACTGATTAACTCTTTGAATGAACGTTTCTCGTCGGGATGATTGTGCGCCCAGATGTCTTTGAAGTTGGGGATACCTTTTTCGATGCTGTAGATTCCAAAGAGGTATTCCAGACCTTCAGGATAGAGGGGATTGCCTTCGATATCGAAAAACAGGTCGCCTTCGCTGGGCTCGGGAATTGTATGAAGGCCGAGATTATCACCGTGCGGATCAAGCAGGATGTATTTGTCGTCACCGGTTGTGCGTTTGTGCAGTTGAAGTTGAGCCTGGCGTTTTAGTCGATCAAGCGAGTTGTCGGAAACGCCTTTGATGTGAGTTTCCTTTGTGTCTGCGAGTTGCGCGAGGGTCAAAACTCCGGCGGTAGCGAGTTTGCGAATTTGGCTGGAGCGGATATTGGCAACCTGCGATAGGTGGTCGTCTTTTTCGCGACGCGTTTGACACAGGGTACGAAAACTGCAGACGCCGCAGTGATCGCAAGGGTCAGGATAGACCTCCGGCTGAGCTGTGATGTGCTGCAGGAAGTCTGATTTCAATTGGCAGTAATAGTGATAGAAATCCTGCGGCAAATACGACTCGCGGCGATTGTCGCCGAGAACGACGTGCATCTGTTTTGGTGCGGCTCCCTGAACCTTGCCGAGAAACTCGGTGTAAAGGCTGAGCTGGATGATGTAAAGCGGTTTGGCATGAAGCGCCAGTTTGGTGTCGACGACTTCGTAGGAAAAGTCTCCAAGCTTTGATGGAGTCGTAGATTTGATCAGGAAATCGGCATAACCGGCAAAGGGCTCATCGCGAAGGTAGGCTTGATAGATTACGTCGACACCGGAGCGAATGGCATCCATCGTAGCGTGGGCGCGTTGGTCGTCGTCTTTGGGCAAGTCTTTCAAATTGGCAATGGTCTTGCCCGAGCTGTGCAGATGATCGAGAAAGCGCTGTTCGTGTGCGATACCGCGAGCCATGATGATCTGGCTTTGATCATCGGGGGCGTCCTTGGGCAGATCCTCCGTCAAGTCGCGCACTTTGAGCGTTGTCAGATGAAGACACTCGAGGTGATCGCAGAGATCGGTTGCAGAATAGACGGTTTTGTTATCGACAGTTTTCAAGATTCTCGCCCTTTAGCCATTAGTTTTAGAAGCGCCGGGTGATGAGCACAAGTGATTGGGAAGATAAGGTAGGACTGAAGTTTGACAAGCAACTGATGCAGTTGAATTCAAGATTGGTTTAGCGTTGAGTAGCGATGTTGATGGCGTAGGATTTTATCTTCTTGTGGAGATTTGAGCTGTCGATGCCCAAAAGACCTGCCGCGGCGCCGACATTGTAGTTTGTCTCGGAAAGCGCTTCGATGATGAGAGTTCGTTCCATATCTCGCAGTCTTTCAGAAAGACGCTGGCGGCTGTTGTTACCATCGACTGGGGATGAGTTGAGAAGGCTGTAAATGTCATCGGCAATAATCAAATCTGAAGGCGTAAGCACAACTGCCGACTCGATGATATTAAGAAGTTGGCGGACGTTACCGGGCCAATCGAACTCGAGGAGGGCTTTGATGGCGGACGGGTCGAAGATTTTCATTGGCGCACCCGAAGCCAAGGTGAGTTTTTCAAATAGCCTTTCCACCAATAGGGGAATGTCCTCTTTGCGCGAGCGCAGCGGAGGTATTGTAATAACGACACCTTTGAGGCGATAATACAGGTCCTCGCGAAATTTGCCGTCTTTGATCATTTGCTCGAGATCACGGTGAGTTGCACACAGCAATCTCGTGTCGGTCTTGCGGGTTGAGGTCGAGCCGACCGGTAGGTACTCGCCGGTTTCGAGCACTCGGAGCAGTTTGCCCTGCGTTGTGATGTCGAGGTCGCCGATTTCATCAAGAAATACCGTGCCGCCGTCGGCAAACTCGAACAGGCCGGTGCGGTCGGCAATTGCACTTGTAAAGGCACCTTTGATATGACCGAATAATTCTGATTCGACCAAGTCAGGCGACTTATGATTGCAGTTGAGAATAGCGAGTTGCTTGTTGTTGCGACTCGAATGGGCGTGAATCGCCCGCGCAACCAATTCCTTGCCGGTACCAGTCTCGCCGAGAATCATCACACGCGTGTTGCTCTGTGCCGCCTGACGGATCAGGGCGCTGACTTTTTGCATGGCAAATGAGCCGCCAATGATGCCGTAGTTGGTTTCGCCATAGAGCGTGAGTAATTTGTTGTTAGTCTTGAGATAGAATGACTCAATGGCGTTGCGGATAGAACGCGACAAGGTTGTAAGCGATTGTCCCTTCGTGACGAAGTCGAACGGTTTCTCTGAGCGGTCGATATCGTTTTCTGAATACTGACCTGCAAAACCTGTGAAGAAGATCACCGGCAGATCAGGGTTGGTGCGCCTGATTTCGCGCGCCGCTGTGATGCCGTCCATGCCGGGCATCTTGATATCCATAACCACACAAGCAATCGCTTTATCGGAAGTTGCGGCATCGATTGCTTCTTGGCCCGATGCTGCAAGCGCGGTTTGGTACTGGTCGCCAAACACGGCAGCCAGAGAAGAGAGCATTGTGGGGTCGTCATCGACAAGGAGAATGGTGGCTTGGGAAAGGACGTCGCGAAGTTGACTATTCATATCGTACGGATTGGAGTATGAAAAACGTACCAGTTGAGAACACCTTTGTACCTGTTTCCTGCTTTAGTATAGCGTCCTGTTGTCCAATTCTGCGAAACTGGATAGTTCAATATATATTAACTTCTCCGAAAGACAAGTGAGAAAGTTGTGTATTGACCGGGCGTACTTTCGACGCTGATGCTGCCGTTGTATTTCTCGACAATGGTCCTGACCATTGACAATCCGAGTCCGCTTCCGGTAGTTGGTTTCTCAGTATAGAATGGTTCGAATATCTTCGGACAATTCTCGGCTGAGATGCCGACGCCGGTGTCTGTCCAGTTGATAGAGATCGACTTATCGTCGGCTGCGAAAGTGCTGACTTCGATCTTGCGGCTGCCTTCGACTTTTGCGATCAGCGCGTCGATGGAATTGTCGAGCAGATTGCGGAAAAGAATTGCGAACAGCTCGTAGCTTCCGGTGACGATTGAATCGGCGGTTACTGAGTTGGAAAATGCGATCCCGGCTTCGGAGCGTTGTTGTTGGGATGGAAAAGCGATTTCGTCGATGACGGCTGCCAAAGATACTGGTTGCCACGTGTCGTCGTGATCGATGCGTTCATACTTGCGCAGACGTTCGGCCAGTCCCAATCCCCGTTCGACGCCTCGTAGAACGACTTCGTCCATGCTTTTCATCAGCTTCTTGTCTATGGCATCGAGTTCGACCAATTGCGCCAGTATGCTCGAGCGCATCGCCGGGTCGATGTTGGTCACATCGCGAAACAAATGATCAAGAGACTGGGACAACTCCGAATGGCGTTTTTCGAATTGGATGCGGTGTCCGCCGCCGGCTGTGCCGTGAACGACATTGGATACGAAAATCTTAACTGCACCGAGTGCGTTATTGATTTCGTGCCTGAACTGCCCTGAGGCCGTTCGGTATTGCTCAGCGGCTGCCTGTCGAGCGCGCTGAAGAGCAATTTCTTCGGTGGCGCTTTCGAGGTCGCGATAAGCTTTTTCGAGTGCGTGATTCTTTTCGGTGATCTCGTGATGCGAGCGTTCGATTTCCTGTTTCTGTTGGGTTATCATCAGCAGGTTGCGTTTGGTGCGGCTACGATAGAAGTTGGTGAGCACCAAAGTTACGAGCAGGGCAGTTACGGCGACGAGAATGTATTTCTGGTAGTCGACGTAAAGGATTGACAGGCGCTCCCAGATACTTCGGTATTCGATCTTTCCAATCGCATAGCCATTGATACTGCTTATCAAGAATTCGCTCGCGGTACCGTTACTGTCGAATGCAGTGAAATCGTAGTACTCTATGCCAAACGGGAACGCCAGGAGCTTCTCCATGTCGCGTGAATAAACGCCATTGCAAAAGACAAATACCTCGTCCGCACGATTAGGCAGTTTGAAGTGACCCAAGTAGTTGTTTGGTGCACGTACTTTGTCCAATTGATTGGAAATGGCGATGAGTCGAAGCGAGTCATCATATACTCTGATGATGTCGTCCTGGAGAAGCAGATAGTTGGCGGCTGAAATCTCGCGGTACGGCATTTGCCACACACCTGCAACGTAGTCTCCAATCGGTGTCGACTGCAGCAAAGCACCATCAATGTCGATGACGGAGAGATAGTTTTGATTAGTGACGTACTCGGTATTCGTCTCAGATTCATCAGACTTGATGTTGTGCAATAGAAGAAACTCTCCGGGAATGGACCATCGTTGAAAATAGGTGTGATACGGATAGGCAGCTACGACTCGCTTCAGCAAGATCTTGCCATTTCGGTCGATTTTGACCAAGTAGCTGTAGAAGTCGCTGAACTCAGAATCTTCCATTCCCTGACCAGATGGGCTGGTTGCAAGTATGATTGCTGGTCGGAGCGAATCGCGACAGTCGAACAGACAACCTGGATGCATCTCGGAAGCCATCGGTAGCGACCACTGCAATTCCATTGTTTCCAGTTTGATAGAGAAGAGCTCGCGCGGCAGACGCTTGGCTCCTGCATCAAAGTAGACAATCATTTCGTGCATTCCATCGAAGTCATAGTCCGAAACTAAGTGAAGGGTTGGTGAGCATGAAGAGCTGGGTGGAAATCCGGGAGTGTCAACTGTTAGCAAAAGGGTCTTTTTCAACGAGTCGGTCTCCGGGTCAAATCGAAATGCCCAGACAGAATCGTTCCAATGTGCGCAGCCACAGAGTAATTCGCGCTGGCGTAGTGAGTCGCGGTAGGTACTCCAGTTTGTGATTGTTAGAAACGGAGAGCAGTCAATGCCGTATAGAGAAGGAAGCCGGTTTTTGCTGATAACTGCTGGACCTCTTTCGGCAGTATTGCCATTTCGCAACAAGATAACAATACCGGAATCGGATGGCTCGACAAACGGTTTCAGAACGGCACCACGCCGCTAATTGGGACGCGGTTCACGGCATCCGGATTGTTGTAGCGCGTAACGAATTTGTAGGGTAGCAACGATGTATCGCGGTCGATTTCGATCGAGAACTTTTCAATCGCGAATAGACTTGGCGAAAGAGTGATGAACAGAGAGGCAAGAAGCAGGAGCACTTGGCGAGTTCCAGGGATGCTACGTGTCATAGTGTGCGATTGAGTCACAAGTAATCGAGTTGTCAAAATGTCTTCATCCTTACTGCAAGATAGTCCTCTATCGCCTGTTGGTCAAACTGGAAATGAAGGGCGATGAGTCTTTTATTAGAATAAGGGGAAGGCGAGTAGCGAAATCTACTGAGCAGTCCTAACATTGTCGCGGATCTGTGAATCAATATGGCGGAATTGCCATGAGTGGAAGTGCCATTTATGGGTGGATTTGCCACGCGGTGGAGAAGGTCCGCGCAAGAAGACAAAATCCCAATTGAAATCTAACGAGTTAGACAGATTGAGTCTGCTTCCTGCTTGGCACGAAAGTTGATTAGACCTATTGCGGCGATCGATTCTTGGACAAGCTCGCGATCGACAAGAGAAAACGTGCGAGGCCGTGAAGTAAGATAATTAGCGACAAGTCAGAGACAATAAGGCCAACAATGAGGGCAGGGCTCAAAAGCTAAAGGGAAAAGGGAGGGCAGAAGGGACCGGCGCAAGCCGGCCCTTTGCCTTTGTGCATGGTAATTCGATCTCTATGGACAAGCATCGCAAGGAGGCGCGCCGCCCAAGAAAACGTAACCCACCAGCGAAACTGCGTCCGAAATCGTAACTGAGAGGTCGCAATTGGCATCGCCGGCAAGAATTGGATTTGGTGCAGCACCACCGCCAAAGATATAATTGATCAGGAAGACGACATCGCTGATTGTTACGACGCTACTGCCATCCGCGTCACCGCAAATGTAGCACTGAGAAGGATCGCTCATAGTGCCTTCGCAGTCGTCCGGGAACCCGTTGCTATTGCCGTCAGCGGATGTTCCGTTGAGGATGTCGAGTGCATCATCAATACCATTGTCATTGCAATCAGGGAAGCTCGTTGGCTGAATTCGAACTGAACCGAGCGGATCGGGAATACCGTCGCCATCGACATCAGCTTCCAACAAAATCGACTCCAGATCCATCGGGCGATAGGCCATCAGGACCGCATCACCAACGATATCACTTTCGGACCACGGCGGGAGGACGAGCGAGCCGCTCACCGGAGCGCCGGGCGGGAGGCCGTTGAGAGCCAGTGAAGTTGGAGTACTGCCATGTTCGCCGCTTTCGGAACGAAGGGAATAGTCAAAGGTCGCCAGTGAATCGGATTCGTTCTTGACCGTGAAGGTAAACGCTCGCGCCATTCCAGTGTTCAACTTGATAATGTCGATCGGATCCTTGACTGTCACACACCAAGCATTGCTGGCAAGGAGCTTTGAACAGCAAGTGCTCATTGCGCCAGTTTGTGTATCGCGCACGGTGATGCAGAAGCAGGCGACGTTGCCCGGCACAAATCCAAGGGGGCGAGTCAGCGTTACAGGAATCTGAGTGCACTGTCCCGGCAGAAGAGTGAGAGTGCCGTTCGCCGGACTGAAAGTCACGCCGGACGCATCAAAGTTACAGCCCGAGCCGGATGCCAAGGGAGCAAACGAGAAGTTTGCAACCGAGGTGTATGGCGACTGGTTGCAGATTGTCATGTTCACTGTGACTGTCGTCGCGGTTCGACACAACACGACGGAACCGGGAATCGCACACGAGATCTTGCATTTGCCGCGCGAGCCTGCAAGGTAAATGTCTTGAACTTCGACACCAATTAGCGCGCGTCCGAAAATTTCAACTTCGTCGATGGGCCCGGTGAAGTACTTTTCCTTCTGGCGGCAAGCCTGTCCTGCGCCATAGCTGCTGCTGGTCGGACCGTGGCCAATGTCCATCGTCGATCCCGGACCTGCTGTGCTAAAGATTGATCCTGCCAACGGGATGAATGTGCCGACGGGGTTGCCGTTGTAGTAGAATGTTCCAAGTGTGGTTCCGCCGTTACGCGCAACGGTGACCGCTACATGCTGCCAGTCGCTGAGCACGACCGGAGCAGTTGATGTCTCAAATGAGTCCGGTGCATTCGGGTGAATGTTCATTGCCAGGCCGAGACGACCGTGAGTTGCGGAGATAGGTTTGACATAGAACATTATACCGTTGTCGCCGGTATCGCCTTCTACCCAACGACGATTGTCGACAATCGGCATAGCCGCGCATGGATGGTACGGGTAGTCCAGGCAATCGGGGTCGAATGCAGTTGGCTGTATCCAGGCATCGATCGTGAAATCTCCGGTATCGATTTGTGCGAACGGATCTTCGAAGACACGAACATAGCGTTCGGAATCGAATACGAAAGCACCGCCGACTTTGCCTTCAGTAGTACCGAATTGATCCAGATAGTGCCAACCGCTTTGAGTTTTCGAGGCAATATCGTGGGCAAGTCCCGGGGAGTCTTCATCAAAAGGATACCAAGCGATCATTCCAAGGGCTGGTTTTACGCAGCAGGTATCCTGTACACAGGTTGCGTTTCCGAAGTCGATATCATTGAGAGTTGTTCCCGTTCCCATGTTATAGTTGTGTACATTGGGCGACGGATAGGTCTGTACCCAGCCCTGCTGAAGTTGTTCGTTGACAGTCCATGCGCCGCAAGGGGATGTTATTGAAACAGTAGTTGCCGAGTGAATCGGTAGTTGTGGACGCGAACAGGGGACCATTCCAATAGTAGAGTTGAACCGTCCAACCGGAGATACCCGGTTCGCCCAAATCCTGCGTGCCGTTTTTGTTAAGGTCGTTGTATTTGGTACCGCAGATGTTGCAAAGTATGCTGCAGGCCGTGGTCGAACAAGGTTGATCGGGATAGAACGTCTGCCCGCCCATCTGCGTGCACTCGGCCTGCGAGTTAGCGCCGAAACAATTGAAGTCGATGCAGCAGGAACCCGTCGGTTGACAAAACTTGGCAATATAACCATCATCCAATCCGCCGGAGACAGATTGAAAATATGCGCCGAAAAGGGGATTCATCAGGAATAGCGATCCGACGTCAATCGTCTCGCCGGTGGCAAAAATACAGCCTGAGTTACCGATGGCAATACTGCAGCCGAAGTCGGGAACATCGCTTCCCCAATATGTCGACCAGAGCATAGTTCCGGTATTGCTAAACCTGCCGATGAATGCATCATGAGGACCGCCAAGGTTCGTACCCTGATAGAATGACCCTCCGCCCGGGTTAAACACTGGAAAATTCGTGGAGACTGTCAAGCCGGTGACATATAGTCTCCCCTGCGGGTCGAGTGTTATCGATTTGCCGTTGACACCAAGGAGAAAATCGAGATCGCTGCCGCCGTAATAAGTAGCCCACATGCGGACGTTGGCGTTGTTGAATTTGGCGAGTGTTACGTCAAGCTCGCCGCCCGGAGTACCTTGATAGAAGGTCGATCCGCCCGGATTGAGCGTGGGAAAATTGTTGGACTCGGTGTAGCCCGCGACAAATACGTTGCCGCTGCCATCGACTGCAGGATCATCAGCCCAGTCGGTGCTGTCGCCGCCGTAATAGGTTGACCACAACATCACACCGGAGAGACTGAAGCGGGAAATGAAGCCATCCTGAGAGCCGTTGAGAGTACTGTCGAAGTAGGCTCCGCCTCCGGGGTTAGAAGTCGGGAACGATGGTGATTTCGTCAGGCCACTGACATATATCGAGCCGACAGTACTCGCGATACCGTGACCTTCGTCAAGGTCAGGACCACCGAGAAAGGTTGACCATTCGAGCACGCCGAGGGGATTGAACTTTGACACAAACGCATCCTCAACCGCGCCGAGAGTATTCTGGAAATAGGCGCCTCCTCCGGGATTGACCAAAGGAAAGTCAGGGGATTGGGTGTAGCCGGTCATATAGATGGAGCCGGAAGCGTCGGACACAAGGCTCGTTCCCCAATCATAGCCGCTGCCGCCAAAGTATGATGCCCACTGTCGAACGCCGAGAGAATTGAACTTGATGATGATCGCGTCATTCGCACCGCCGGCGTTACTTCCTTGATTGTAGGCGCCTGGCAAAACTTGCGTGGGCCAGTTTGTAGCCGAGGTAGCCCCGCTCACGTAAAGGTTTTGGAATTGATCAAGCACAGCGTCGCTGTTTATCTCGTCACCGAGCCCGCCATAGTAGGTTGCCCACAGGCGGACGCCGCCCTGGGTGAATTTCCATACAAATCCGTCTATTATAGTGCCGCTAAAGAACGTCCCTTGATAAAAGGCACCGCCGCCGGCGTTTTGTGTCGGCATGTTGTTTGAATAACTGTAGCCGACGACATAAAGATAGTTGTTCACATTATCACACAGGATTGAGCGCGGACCATCGAAGTTCGAGCCGCCGTAATAAGTACTCCAAACGAGTGGCGGGTCAATAGTGAGCGGCTGACTGTGATCATAGGCTTCTATGATCGGTGTGACGATGTTTCCCTCAATGTGATAGCGGGCACCAACAATATTGGCACGATCGCCTTGGTAGCAATAGAGCGCGCCTTCTTCTACCGTCCCGAGCGGCGTTTGAATCGTCAATCGCAGTGCGTCATCGGATATGTCGATAGCATCTGCGCCTTTGTATTCCATGCGAATTTGTGAGGGATCTGCGCCGGGGCGCACGATGAAGTCATGTTGAACAGCTTCGCCGGATCGACTTAGCACAACCCAGTCGATGCCGGGATAAACCTCAGAGAAAGTTATCTTGGCGTATGTCGTGACGTCAACAACGCCATCGGGACAATGTCCGCGATAGAAGTTGGTAACCCCGATGTCAGTAAGCGGCTCTTCCAATACCATGCGATCGAGCGAGATTGAAGCGCCGAGCAAGTCGACATCGAGACGACACCATTCGAATTCCTTGGAACTGAAACCGGCGTTCTTCGGCCGCCACTGTTTCGCGCCCTTCTTGATCCGTTTCAAGAAGTAATGAGACAATCCACTGGTCGTTACATAAACCTGAGCACCCCGGACGTTGGCTGACAGGAGTACTTCATCCGCAGACTTTCCTTCCGAATTTGCGACTTGTCCGCGATTAGGCTGGAATCCGGAGTTGATCCCGGCCATCCATTCGTCCACTCGCTGTTCAGTTTCAGCATCGACTTGCGAGCCCGCATTTGCCGTCAGGCCGGTGGCACCGGCAGCAACCTGGACAGTCGATGGGCTTGATGATTGAGATTCAGCCTGCGACACCGCCGGCGAAAGGAGTAGTGTCAAGATGAGAGCGGCAAGCAGCAACTGCGGAGTTATAATGTGGTGCGCCCGTGAAGAGCGCCAGAGGACGAATTCGGACATACTGCCTCACTTGGGAATATGATTGTACTGCGACCTCACCGCCTGTAAGTGAATGGTCTCAGTATGGAGAAAATGTACCTATTTATTCCAAGATACATCGGTACGAATCAGGTAGCAAGTGTAAACTTGCTTGGAGCCGAACCAAACCTTCAGGTGTTCGGCCACTTGTGGCAGGATGGCGCTAAGACTTGCTGGCGGCGCTGTCCTCTGGAACCTCAGCGGGAGCTGAACCGCCCGATTTCGCGAGAATCGACTTCATTCTCGCTTCGAGTCTATCGGCTTCGGAATGATTTCCCAATTCGCGTTCGATGCCGATTAGGCCTTCAAGATCATCGGCGATTACTTCCGAATCGGGTCCGTAGATACCTTCGTCAATTGCGACGACGCGCAGCATCAAACGGCGCGCTTCCGGAAATTCACCAAGGGCAGAGCGAGCACTGGCAAGGTGATAAAGAGCCGTTGAGAGACTAATCGTGCCTGCTCCGTCGACGCCACCATGAATTGCGACTCCTTGAAGGAGCTCGGCAACAGCGCCTTTCGGGTCGCCGGACTGGAGTTTCAGCAGACCAAGGTTGGTGTAGCCCGCTCCGACATCGGGATGATCGGGACCGTGAATTGTGATCAGTGCCGCAAGCGCTTCTTCGAAGTAGGGGCGTGCGTCTGCGAACTTGCCCAGTTGTGAAAGCGTGATGGCAACATTGGCCAGCGCTTTGGCGACGAGTGGATGGGAATTGCCATAGATTTCCCGATAGATTTCCAAAGCTTGCTCGGCAGTTGTGTCGGCACGCTCCAGATTCCCCATCATTCCGCTGGCAATTGAGATATTGGTGAGAATATCGGCGGAGTGGTGGCTCCGTTCGCCGCGTACTTTTTTGGAAATCGGCAGCGCTCGATCGAGTATTTGAATTGCCGTGTCGGGCTGACCTGAGTTCATTTTGACCGAAGCCTGATTGTTAAGTAACGAGAGCATCTGGTTTTCATCGCCGGAGTTAGCTGAGTCGGCAAGAGCGAGAGCGCGATTGAGAATGCTGTCTGCCTGCCGCAGCTGACCCATCTCGCCATACATCCAACCGAGATTGCCAAGAACGTCAATGAGACGGGCAACGCCTCTGTCGCCGTGGGCTTCATATAGCGCCACAGCGGCAATGAATTGACTTTGCGCTTCCGCAGACTTGCCTTGACCTTGGAGAATTCGCGCAAGTAAGTGAGTGCCGGCTGCAATATCCATGTGGTCCGGTGGCAAATGTTGGCGACGAATTTCGAGTGAGCGTGCGGCAAGATCGTGGGCAGGTTCATTCAACCCCAGCCTTTGGTAGACCTCGGCAATAGTGTTCATCAGACGCGCCTGCAACACCGGCTCGCCGCTGAGTTCCGTCTCAATGCGTTTGGCGCCCTCGTCCATAATTGCTCTGGCGGTGATGGTCTCGCCGCGGGTGATTTCGGGATTAGAATTGCGGAACAGCTCGACCAAGAAGTTCGATGTTCGTTCGGCGGTGTTGGCTTCGCGTTGTGCGATTTTCTCGGCTTCCAGCGCGCGAGCGAGGTTTGCCTCGGAGCGGACGTAGAGCACGCTCATAGAAATCGCCGCAACAACTAATAATACCAACGCAGCTGCAGCAGTCGCGAAGAGCGGCTTGCGGCGCGAAATGAGTTTCTTCAGCTGGTACATTGTGCTGGGCGGTCGTGCCTGAATCGGCTGCGAGGTGAGGAATCTGCCGATGTCTTCTCCAAATGCTGCGGCTGTAGCATAGCGGCGATCGGGATCCTTTTCGAGAGCGGTTGCGGTAATTGTGGCAAGATCGGGATCGAGGCGGACGGAAGCGTTCCAAACCTCGGGCAATGGTCGCGGCGTTTGTTCGCAGATCACACGCACCGCCGAAAGTAGCGAGCCGGTATCGGTAGAGTAGGGACGCTTGCCCGTCAGAAGCTCGTAGAGGATTACACCCAAGGCGTATACGTCAGTTCGTACATCGATTTCATCGACTTCACCGCGTGCTTGTTCAGGCGCCATGTAGGGAAGAGTGCCTTTGATGACGCCGATTTCAGTGACTTGCGTGGCGGCGACGTCTTCTTCGGTAATTCGTGCCAGACCGAAGTCAAGAATCTTGACCATTGCCGGTACGGACATTTCTGACTCGGTTCCGATGGAAGGCGCATCTGTAACGATGAGATTGGAAGGTTTGAGATCTCGGTGAATGACGCCGCGCTGGTGTGCATAATTCACAGCTTCGCAAATCTGGCGAAAGAGACGCAGACGCGTTTCGATTTCGGCACGGTCGGGATTGACTGGGCGCTGTGCAAGCCAGGTTGAAAGAATCGGACCACGGACTAATTCCATTGCGAAGAAATGACGACCCTCGGCAGTGCGGCCAGATTCGTAGATTCTGCCGATGTTGGGATGATCGAGTCGCGCCAGAGTTGCGGCCTCGCGCTCAAACATCTTGAGTCGCATATCGTCGACTAACTCGACTCCACGGACGACCTTGAGAGCCACTAAGCGACGCGGGGACGGCTGTTCGGCTTCATATACTACACCCATTCCACCCTCGCCGAGAATGCCAATGATGCGATATCCGCCGATTTCGTTTGGTGCGGAAGCTCTCGGAGCAGATTTTGCTGAAGGATCTGAGGAGAGGACAGTCTTGTCCTTGTCGGCTTTGTTTTTGTCGGATTCGAATGTCGGATCGAGGTCCTGATTATTGTCGCTCATGAACTCCCTGCGAAGTCGCCCCCTGTGTTAGCTAATTACTGTGAAGTCAGGTGCCAATGTATACTTTATGCACCAATCATGTCAATTTAATATCAATTTGCCGAGCCGAAAGACTACTTTGACTATCCGATTTCATGTGGTACCCTGATGATGATGGAGTTGCATTGAAGGGCGAATATTTTGATGTAGAAACTCCCTGTGGAGAGTATATTGGCGGTCAACAGTTTATCCGCGCGGAAGAGGATGGGGCCCGGTGGCTCTCGCGGACTTCAACTCCGTTGGCGGGTGTTCGCACTCGCGGTGGGTTCGACTCCTACCCCTTCCGCCAAATGAAGGAATTGTGACAGAAAACAAGTTACGGTCATTACCATCCGTCGATCAAGTGCTCAATTCGAGCCAGCTTAAGACTGAGACCAATGAGCTGTCGCGTACGCTGGTGACGACGGTGGTGCGGGAAGTACTTGCTGAGTCGAGGAAAGCGCACAAGAAATCGAAGTCGACGCCAACTCTCGAAGAGATCATTGAAATTGTCAAAGCGCGTTGTCGCGTGTTGACAATGCGGCGGATTACCAGAGTCCTCAACGGGACGGGCGTATTGATTCACACCAACCTGGGACGTTCGCCGTTAGGCAGAGAACTGCTCGAGCGCGTGACTGAGCGGGTCCGCGGATACTCGACATTAGAGTTTGATCTTGAGAGCGGCAAACGGGGTCGGCGCGGAAGTTTCCTCGCCTATCTGCTGGCGCAACTTACCGGCGCTGAGAGCGCGATTGCTGTAAACAACAATGCGGCGGCGCTGTTTCTGATTCTCAACACATTTGCCAATAAGCGTGAAGTCGTGGTGTCGAGATCGGAACTCGTGCAGATCGGCGGGGGATTCCGGATACCGGATATTATTCGCCGCGCCGGCGCCAAATTGGTGGAAGTAGGCACGACCAATCAGACGACTTTGCGCGATTATCGCGATGCTATCACCGACAAGACGACGATGATTTTGAAAGTGCATCGTTCGAATTTTCATCTCGAAGGTTTCGTTGATGAAGTTGACGCCTTCAAGCTGGCGGAATTGGCAGAGAAGAAGAAACTGATTTCGGTGTATGATGTCGGATCGGGGGCGTATCACCAGACTGAGAAATTCAGTATGGAAGCTGAGCCGAATATTACGACTGCACTTAGATCGAAATCGACGCTGGTTTGCTTCTCAGCGGACAAACTTCTGGGAAGTACGCAGGGCGGTATCATAATCGGTGAAGAGAAGTACACATCAGAATTGCACTCCAACCCGATTTATCGCGCTCTGCGTCTCGACAAGCTAACGATGGCGCTTCTGGAAGAGACCGCGTTTGCGTACTTGCGAAAGGAAGACAGCACAATCCTCCCGTTGTGGCGGCAGATTCGCACGTCGGTAGCGGAATTGCAGGCAAGAGCGGAACTGATCCAAAAGGCGCTGTTGCAGCACGGCGTGAATGCAACGATTCGCAAGTCACAAGCGACACCGGGTGGTGGTTCGCTTCCGGGAGGAGCGATTGAGTCCGTTGCGATTGTTTTGACTCCACGCGTGAAACCGACAGAGCTGACAAGAATGTTGCTTGATGCCAACCCGCCGCTGGTGGGGTACATCGAGAAACAGGAATTTTATATCGATCTGCGCACCATTGATCCAAGCGAGGATGCGGAATTGATCGCTGTTCTCGCAAATATCGCCTCATGTTTACAATAGCCACCGCGGGGCACATAGACCACGGAAAATCTTCGCTCGTTCGCGCCTTGACCGGAATTGACCCGGATCGTTTGCCGGAAGAAAAAGAGCGGCAGATGACAATCGAATTGGGGTTCGCGCATTTCCGGCTATCCGGCGGCGAAGAGATCGGCATCATCGATGTCCCCGGGCACGAGCGATTTATCAAGACGATGATCGCCGGGGTCGGCGCTTTGGATTTGGTGATGTTTGTCATTGCCGCTGATGACGGCTGGATGCCGCAGTCGGAAGAGCATCTGGCAATACTACGTTATCTTGGCGTGGAGCGCGGTCTTATCGTGCTGACCAAGGTCGATCTGGTGGAAGACGAGTGGAGAGAAATGGTCAAGGCTGATTTGCGCAATCGCACAACCGGGACCTTCTTGGAGGGTTGCCCGATCATTGAATTCTCGGCGACCGACAATCGTAATCTCGAAGTGATTTTCGGTACAGTTGAAGAGATGTTGAGGACGACATTGCGGACACTGCCGGCGAGATCGACGCGCCTGTATGTCGACCGTAGTTTTAGTGTTGCCGGAACGGGCACAGTGGTAACCGGCACGCTGCGTGAGGGGAATCTCTCGATTGGACAGGAGCTGTATCATCATCCATCTGGAGCAAAGACCAAAGTACGCAGTCTGGAGAGTTTCTATGCACAGTTGGAAACTGCTCCGCCGGGAATTCGATTGGCAGTAGGGTTACAGGCGCTCGATCGAGGGCAAATCCAGCGTGGTGACTTGCTTTACACTCCGCAAAATCTCGAGTCGGCAAGTTGTGTGACTATTCGGCTGAGTGTTGAGCCAAAGGTAGCGCGCTATCTCAAGAACAATCGCGATGTGGTTCTACTGCATGGGACATCTGAAGCAGAAGGCAAACTCATGCTCCCGCCGGAACCTATTGCGCTTGATGATGGATCGCTGGTGGCTGTGCTTAAGTTGTCTACGCCGGTCGTCTGCAAAATCGGAGATCGATTCATACTTCGACTGCCGACGCCGTCGCTTCTGATCGGCGGCGGGTTTGTTGCAGATTTCAGGAATGGCGAAATAGATCGTCGCGACAAGAAGATGTGGGCGCTGGCGCGACAAGCGTCTTCGCTAAAGGTTGAAGATTTGATTGCAGTGCAACTAAGGGAGAAGAGCCTGATTCGCGATGGCGAATTGCTTTTCCAGTCGTTGATTCCGGAAACTGAAACTAGTGCTGCGATCACCCGCATGTTAGCTGAAAAGACCGTGTTAAAGCGGGACGATTTCCTAATACTCAAAAGTGTCTGGGATGAAGCGCAAGCTGCGATCTTGTCGCAGGTGAAGAACTTTCACGACAGCAATCAGCATCTGGCTTCAATGTCGCTGGCGGAACTGACTTCGCGCCTTGCGTTACCGAGTCAACTGGTCGATTTTGCGCTGTCATCGTTAGTCGCATTGGGCAAACTGCAACGGCACGAATCTGGAGTGAAACTGGCGGAATATTCGGCCGGATTAAGTTCGGAGTTGGAATCAATCAAACAGCGCATCTTCGAACTGCTTGCAGAAAAATCGGGCGGAGTGGCATCGCGCGATGACATCAATGCTCTGGACAAAGAGGCAAAAAAAGTTTACGCGTATTTGAAGCAAAATGCACTAATTGTTGATGTTAGCGGCAGCGTCTATAAGAAAGAATATTACGAAGCGCTGGTCGCCGTAATTGTCGCGGCGTTGCGGGAGCGCGGGAAGATCACTGTCGCCGAAGTGCGCGATATCACCGGTACCTCGCGCAAGGTAGTGCTGCCGGTGTTGGAAGAACTTGACCGCAAGCGAATTACGCGGCGCGAAGGAGACTATCGATACCTATGCGAATGAACCATACACCAACATTATTATTCGGCGGCCGCATTTACACGATGGAAAGCAAACAGCCGCTGTGTGACGCGATGATCATCCGCGACGGGCGCATTGCGTGGTTGGGTACAGCAGGAGACTTGTCAGCGATTCCCAGTGGTCACTATGAGATGATCGATCTCGATGGGCGCACGATATTCCCGGGGTTCATCGATTCGCACACGCATGTTGTGTTTTGGGCGCTGTCGCGGACACAGATTGATCTTGATGGAGCAACTTCGTACGAGGATGCTCTCGGGCGCATACGGCGGCATTTGAAATCTCATCCTGCCCGCAGAGGCTCGTGGATTACCGGCAAAGGTTGGAAAAAGGAACAGTGGAAGTCAATTCGCTGGCCGCACAAACGGGACCTTGATAAACTCGTGCCGGATCGACCGGCAGCAATTTACTCAAAGGACGAACATCAGACTTGGGTGAATTCGCGTGCGCTGGAAATCGCTGGGATCACGCGCGATAGTATCGATCCAGTCGGCGGCGAGATAATGCGCGACGCTGACGGCGAGCCCAATGGAATTCTCAAAGACCACGCAGACAAACCGGTGTGGGATAAGTACGTTCCGCCCTCGGTCCGCGAGATGAAGCCGCTTGTAGAATCGGGATTTGAAGAGATGTACCGTCAGGGGTGCGTCGGTGTAACCTCGTTCGATCAGCTCAATGGATTTGATGTATTGCAGTCGCTGGAAGCGGAAAAGCAACTTCCAATCAAAGTTGTCTACTACCTGCCGGTCGCGTTTCTCGAGGACGCCATTAGACTCAAGTTGCGATCGGGATTCGGGTCACAGCGCTTGTCAATCGGAGGTGTGAAGATTTTCTCTGATGGCGCACTCGGTTCGCAGACTGCGTTGATGCTCAAACCGTTCAAGGGATCGAAATCAAATATCGGTATCGAGGTGACGTCACCGAGCGATTTGAAGCGTCTGGTTGCACTGGCGACGAAGGCAGGGCTGGCCTGCGCGATTCACGCCATTGGCGATCGCGCAAATCGCAATGTGCTTGACGCTTATGAAGCGGTCGGCAAGCATGCTTCGCGCAAACACCGGCACCGCATTGAACATTGTCAGATACTCGACAAGCGCGATTTGCCGCGATTTGCGAAGTTGGGAGTGATTGCTTCGGTACAGCCGAGCCACGCCACAGCCGATATTGATATAATGAAACGATACTTAGGCGAGCGGCAAAAGACAGTTACCGAATGCGCTCACTGTTCAAGTCCGGTGCCACCCAATGCTTTGGATCGGATGCGCCAATCGAAGAACTTCATCCGCTGCATGGGATTTATGCCGCCGTCACCGGCAAGCGCATTGGTGGGAAGACTGCCTACAGCCGCACCGAAACAGTGTCGGTTGAGCGGGCGATCCGCGGATTTACAATTGAGGGTGCGCGCGCCGTCGGTGATGAGGCAAACCGCGGGAGTCTTGCAGTTGGCAAGTGCGCAGACTTTGTCGTGCTTGACCGAAACCTGATGCGCTGTTCGAGCGAGCAAATTCTCGACACCAAAGTTGTCGCGACATACATTGACGGTGAGTTGAAATATTCCGGGAATGGATTTCCTGAGTAACAAGTCGAAGAGGGATTGAATATGCGAAGACTGATTTTAATTTCTGCGTTGAGCTTGCTGTGGGCGGCTGTGTTGAGCGCGCAACCGGTGACCAAGCTGTACATTCCGTCCGGCACCGGGAGCAATGTAACGACCGTGTACGGATTGGAGTCGGGGTCGGTGATTAACCGGATTTCCGGCGCGTTTGAAGTTGGTATCGCTTCTGCAAACGCCGATGCGTCGGAGATTTGGCTCTTTGGCGAGCACAGCACCTATTGCTATGTCATCAACAGTATCAGCGACCGCATTGTCCGTACGATTGACCTGACGATTATGGCGACAGATGTGGCATTCACCGCCGACGGCAAGTATTGCTTTGTCGTCGGAACAACATCAGACAAACCCGGTAACTCCGTGATGGCGATTGACTGCACGACGAAAGAGCCTCTCTATAGTGTCGGCGGATTTGCATCGCCTTCTGCAATCGTCACAACGCCCGATTCGAAATTCTTCTACGTATCGCTATTCAATGACGGAACCGTCGCCAAAGTGTCGGTGCCGAGCTTCCAGCTTGTGAAGACGATCGATGTTGGACCGGAGCCGGTTGATCTTGCAATCAGCGCGGATGGCAAGCTGGTTTTTGCCGCCTGCCAAGGACTCGATAGTGGACGACGCGGCGGTTCGCAGGTGGCGGTTATCGATACCGAAAGTGACAAGTTGTTCTGGATATTCAACGATGTCGGGCGTGGTCCGCAATCTATCAGTGTCTCGCCCGACGTGACGCGGATGGTGCTCGCGTATCATCAAGCCCAGACACATCCGCAAGTAAACGTGCGCGTCTATCACATGGCTCGCTCAGGTGACCAGTTTGAATTGACAGCCGCAGAGGGATTCCTTCACGGAGCGTCACCGGCGCATGGATTGGTATTCAACAAGGGTGCCTATTGGATTGGCAGCGACAAGACCGCAGGACCAGTGTTGGTCAATCTTACCGACGAAAGCAGCAAGAATTTTGGCGATGCTATTGAAGGAGCGATACCGCTTCAAGTCGGTGCAGTGCAGGTCGATGTCGATGCGCAGATTCGCGAATTAGAAGCCGCGATGGCGACTTCGCTGGATTCCAATTCGATTGCCGACAGCTATCTTGATCTCGCGTATCTCTATGCCACTGCGGGCCGAAAGAATGAAGTCGTCGCAACCTACAACAAAGTGATTTCGCTTCACCCACTGAGCCTTGCGGCAATCACTGCCGGTGCAAGGATGGGGGATATCACTTATGAAGAGAAGCTATTCGGGCAGACGGCAGAATACAGCATGCGTGCGTTGGACAACTACGCTGATTTCCTGATGTCTTCGGCGGACAAACGCCAGCCCCAACAATATGACATTTTGAACGCATTGAATCGCCTTGCCGAATTCGACAAAGAGTATCAGAAGGATTATCTGAAACGTCTAGCCGAGAAGTATCTGAAGGTGTCGGCGCAGAATCCAATTCTGGCGGAGTTGTTTTTCACTCTTGGATATAACCTGCAATTGCAAAATGAAACCAAACTTGCGAAGCGATGCTTCGTCGAGTCAGAAGCGCAGGTTGCGACGATACAAGATCGCATGGCGATGCTATCACTGTCGGCGCGGCTGGCACTAGCGACTGGCAATGCAGCCGCGTTTTACAAGATTCGTGATCGCAAGGACGACATTGTGATGGATGGCAATATCGAAGAATGGCAGAAACAGAAAGCGTTGACACTAACCGGTGACGGCGGGTATGTCTACGGTCCAGCACTGTGGTCGGGAGTCAATGACTTGTCGGCGTCATTCTATGTTGCTGCTTCGAAAGAATTCCTTTACATCGCCGGCAACGTCATTGATAACACGTTGCTGTCATTTCCCGACGGTAAGAATGACGGCGTGACGTTCTACTTGGATATGCGCCAGGAAGCGGGAAGCTATTTTACTCGTAGCGGCGCATGTGGCGATGGATGCTTTACTGTCACTGTGAACGCACTACCGCGCGCCAATCTCAAAATGAACGTAGCGGCAGCATATGAAATCGCAGGACAGCAATCGGCAACGGGGTTCAGCTTCGAGGCGAAGATCCCGCTGGCGGCATTTGGCAAGCGGTACACACCGCAGACTAAGCGCGTTGGTCTTGGGATTGAAATCGTGGACTACGATACTGCTGACAATTCAGGTTTGGTGAAGTCGTTGGGCTTTTTGCTGCCGACGCGCGAGCCGCTGGGACCGGTTGATCCGAATCTGTTTGGCGTGGCGGAGTTTTAGATACAGTTCGCGGGACGCCTGCTCTTTGGTAGGGCAGGTCTCCTTTCTGGAAGTTGATTGGGATTTTGGAGCAAGTCGACAGAGACCTGCCAATTTCCTTGCAGAAGTACTCCGAATGATTGCAGGGCTCCAGCGAATGTACTCCTGAATACACGCGTTTTCTGCAATGAGACCTGCCCTACGACAGCAGACAAAGTGGGCGCGTGTATCACAATCCAGTACACTGATTTTAGTTGACCTTAATTGCTACTTTCCTCAGATTACAACATTGCAAGCTACGTATATAAGGTGAGGTGAAATGATGAAACTTCGTGTAACGATTGTCGCGCTTTTCGCCGCACTCCTGTTGTTGACCAGCTTTACGCAGGCAGCCGTTGTCAAGGTCATGACGGTTGATGGCGCTATCGGGCCGATTACTCTCAAACATGTCGAACGCGCGATCAAAATCGCGGAGGATGAACAGGCTGCGGCTTTGGTCGTCAAGCTCAACACACCGGGCGGTGTGATGGAAACCACTCTGCGCATCACGACGGCGTTCATGAATTCCAAGGTGCCGATCATTGTCTGGGTTGCGCCATCGGGAGGACGAGCGGCATCGGCGGGTGTGTATATCACCTATGCCGCGCACGTGGCGGCGATGGCATCGTCGACCAATATCGGTTCGGCAACGCCGGTGACAATGGGCGGCGAGCAAATGGATTCGGCAATGGTGAAGAAGGTCGTCAATGACGCTGTCGCAAACTTGCTCGGGTCGGCAGAGAAACGTGGACGCAACAAGACTTGGGTTGAGCGAGCCGTTCGCGAGGGCGCGAGCATTGCGTACTATGAAGCGGTCGATTCGAATATCGTCGATTTCATTGCTGAGGACCTCGAGGAGTTACTGACAAAGGCAGATGGAATGGTCGTGACGATGCCGGAGAGCGAAGACACGCTTCGATTGGCGGGCGCTACACACGAGGAAATCGAGAAGACGTTTTCGGAGTCAGTACTTGAAGTTCTCACCAGTCCGAATATCATCTTCATACTGTTTTCGCTGGGTACACTGGGGCTCGCAATCGAGCTATATAATCCGGGCGCGATCTTGCCCGGTGTTGTCGGTGCAATTTGTCTGATTATTGCCTTATATGCTATGCAAACCTTACCAATCAATTATGCGGGGCTGGCGCTGATTGTGCTGGCCGTCGTCTTGTTCCTGCTAGAAATTAAAGTCACGAGCTACGGCATGCTCACCGTAGGAGGAGTCATCTCACTGGTGCTGGGGGGGCTATTCTTGATCGATAGTCCGGAACCGGCGCTCAGGGTGTCGTTGAGTGTGATTATCACGATCACAATTTGCATCGGTGGGTTCCTCGTCTTGGTTGTCGGAGCGATTGTCGCGCGCAAGAAGCAGGTCTTGACGGGATTCGAGGGAATGGTCGGGCAGATTGGCAAGGTGTCGGAGCGGATTGAAAGCGAAGGCATGGTGTATGTCGCGGGAGCCCTATGGAAGGCTGTTGCGGACGAAATCATCGAGAAGGATGAGCCGGTAACGATCTTGTCGGGACACAATCAGATTTTGAAAGTGGCTAAAGTCTCAACTCCCAGGGAGGGATAAATGTTTGCAGGTGCAGTTCCGTTAATTGTTGTCGTACTCTTCGCATTATTCATCCTCATGAATGCGATTCGGATACTTCAGGAGTATGAGCGCGGCGTGATTTTCCGGCTTGGCCGCATGATCGGTGTCAAGGGCCCCGGTTTGATTCTGCTAATACCATTGGTTGACCGCATGGTCAAGGTGTCGCTGCGGACTTACACGATGGACGTACCGCCGCAGGACGTCATTACTCGCGACAACGTCACGCTGAAGGTCAACGCTGTCGTCTATTTCCAGGTGATGGAACCACAAAAGGCGATTGTCAATGTCGAGGATTATTTCTATGCGACGTCGATGATTGCCCAGACCACATTGCGCTCGGTGCTGGGACAGGTAGATCTGGATGATCTGCTTTCAGCGCGCGAATCGATTAACAAGAGATTGCAGAAGATTATCGACGATCAGACCGAGCCGTGGGGCGTGAAGGTCACTGTCGTCGAAGTCAAGAACGTCGACTTACCGCAGGAGATGACCCGCGCAATCGCCAAGCAGGCAGAAGCCGAACGCGAACGCCGTTCCAAGGTCATTCATGCCGAGGGCGAATACCAGGCGGCGCAGAAGCTCGCCGACGCCGGCAAGGTGATGGAGACCTCGAGCTATACGCTGCAGTTGCGTTACTTGCAGACATTGACCGAGGTCGCAACCGAGAAGAATTCGACGTTGATGTTCCCGTTCCCGATAGATTTGTTCACGCCATTTATTGATCATTATCGCAAGATGGCGGCGAAGGAGATCAAGGAGTAGGGGACCAGAAACTTGACGATGTCGGGTTCCGCACTTCGTTGGGAACCCGACCTACAAACTGCCTACTAAATCCGAATTCATTCCTCGGAGTTACTGTCTGAAAGCAATTGTACGCACCAAATACGGATCGCCGGATGTACTGGAACTGCGCGAGATTGATAAGCCCATTCCAAAGGACAATCAGGTACTTGTGAAAGTCTGTGCGGCGTCGGTCAACCCGCTTGACTGGCATCTTCTGCGCGGTGAGCCGTTTTTGATTCGGCTGATGGGATTTGGAATTCTTACGCCGAAACAACAACTGCTCGGAACCGACATTGCCGGACGCATAGAGGCCGTAGGCAAGGATGTGACCAAGTTCAAGGTGGGCGATGCGGTGTTTGGTGCCGGAACGGCAGGATTCGCAGAATACGCATGCATGCGTGAAGATAAGTTGGTGTCGAAACCGGCAAACCTCACATTCGAGCAGTGTGCCGCCGTACCGGTCGCAGGAATCACGGCTCTGCAAGGCTTACGCGATCACGGAAAAATCCAGTCGGGGCAAAATGTGTTGATCAACGGCGCATCGGGAGGCGTGGGCACATTTGCGGTGCAAATCGCCAAGGCGCTTGGTGCTCAAGTGACGGGTGTTTGCAGCACGAAGAATCTGGAGTTGGTCCGGTCGATTGGCGCCGACCATGTGATCGACTATACGAAAGAAGATTTCTGGAAGAGCGGAAAACAGTACGATCTGATTCTCGACAACGCAGCATTTCAATCCATCAGAGAATCACTGCGCGCACTGACACCAAATGGGATCTATGTCATGGTCGGCGGCGATTCCTCGTCTAGCGCAAGTGTCTTGCTCTCACTGATTGTTAATCCCGTGATTGCTTTGATCGCGAAAAGAAAGCTCGTCTCGTTCATGGCGAGAATTAAGCAGTCAGATTTGGAGATCTTAAAAGAGCTCTTGGAGTCCGGCAAAGTTGTGCCGGTCATAGAACAGAAGTATTCCTTGAGCGAGGTTCCGGAAGTAATCCGCTTTGTTGAAAAAGGGCATATGCGGGGGAAGGCGATAGTAGCTGTGGGTAGTGGCAGTTTGTGGTAGGTCCTTAAATCACCGCGCGCCGGTGTTAATGCGAGCCCTCCTATTCTCGATTGAACTGGTCTACATTCCCAAAATCGTACATCACCCAAAGCTAATCTCGGCGGCATCCTTTGACGTACTATGGACTAATTGGCGCATTGCTGACAATTTTTCTTGTGTAGAGTAAAGAAATCTATATTGTTTAGCGCTTTCTGGGATTGTGGATTTCAGCACACCAGGGAGTCCAGCCAATTCCAAGATTCATTTGACAGCGAAAATTCGAACTCATTAATTGCCAACTTCTATTTAAGGAGAAATGGATGACATATACCGCCGAGCAAATTACCAAGCTGATGGACAAGGAGAAGGTGAAGTATATTCGCATTTACTTTACCGACGTCCTCGGCACACTCAAGGGCATGTCGATTACGCGCAGCGAAATCGACGAAGTGCTTGAGAATGGTCAGGGCTTCGACGGATCTTCGATCGAAGGATTTGCCCGTATCGAAGAATCCGATTTGAGCGCCCGCCCCGATCTATCGACGTTCAGAATTTTCCCGTGGGATATCGCGGGCGAGAGAGTCGCGATGATGTTTGCCGATGTGCAGACACCGACTGGTGAACCGTACAGCGGCGACCCGCGCCAGATTTTGCGCCGCGTGCTCAAGAAAGCCGCCGACATGGGCTACACTGCCTACATCGGGCCGGAGTTGGAATTTTTCTATTTCAGACAAAATGGCACGCCGGAGACGATTGATTCGTCGGGATATTTCGATTACGGCACTATCGATCAGGGCGCAAGAGTCCGCAAGAAAACCGTTGTCGCTCTGGAGTCAGTCGGCATTCAGGTCGAATGTTCGCATCACGAAGTTGCGCCGTCACAGCACGAAATCGATTTGAAGTACTCCGATGCACTGAAGATGGCGGACCAAGCGATGATTTATCGCATGATCGTCAAAGAAGTCGCGCTGGAGAACGGTATTTTTGCAAGCTTCATGCCGAAGCCGTTGTTCGGCCAAAACGGTTCGGGAATGCATTGTCATCAGTCGCTCTTCAAGGGCAGCAATAATGCGTTCTTCTCGAAGACGGGCGAGTATCATCTCTCCGACACTGGACGTTCATACATCGCTGGTCTACTGAAGCATGTGAAGGAATTTACGCTGGTGACGAATCAGTGGGTGAACTCGTACAAGCGCCTAGTGCCGGGCTACGAAGCGCCGGTCTACATTTCGTGGGGACAGCGCAACCGTTCGTCGCTGGTGCGCATACCGATGTATCGCTACGGCAAAGAGAAGGCGACCCGCGTCGAGTTGCGGTCACCCGATCCGGCCTGCAACCCGTATCTGGCGTTCGCCGTGATGCTGGCGTCAGGTCTCGAAGGAATCAAGAACAAGTATGAACTTGGCAATCCGGTAGAAGAGAACATCTTCCACATGGACGACGCCCAGCGCAAGAAGAAGAAGATTGATTCGCTTCCGGGAACGCTGGAATCGGCGATTGAGCTTTTCGAGAACTCCAAGCTGATGAAGGAAACGCTCGGCGACCACATTCACGGCAGTCTAATTGCCAACAAGGTGAAGGAGTGGGACCAGTATCGTATCCAAGTCAGCAACTACGAAATCGAACGCTTCTATCCGATTCTGTAGGAATGGACTCCGCGCTTGATTTGCAGCGGCGAATAGCTGCGGGGGAGATTTCTCTCGAAAGCTACTATGAAACGCTGTTAAGCGAGTGCGTAAGCGCGAAAGCGCGATTCAATTGTCTGACTGCCATCACCAATCAGTTGGCGATGGCTACTGTCGAACGATTGAAGACTAATTTGAAGAATGACAGGCCGAAGGGAAAACTCTTCGGCCTGCCTGTTGTAGTCAAGGACAACATCTGCTTGCGCGACTACCCGACGACGTGTGCCTCGAAAATCCTCGAGAACTTCGTTCCGCCCTATAATGCAACCGTAATCGATCGGCTGATTGCTGAAGATGCGGTGATTATCGCCAAAGCCAACATGGACGAGTTTGCGATGGGATCATCGAATGAGAACTCGGCATTTGGTCCGGTGCTCAATCCGCATGATTCAACGCGGATTCCGGGAGGATCATCGGGCGGATCGGCGGTCGCCGTTGCTGCGGGTTTGACACCGATTGCGCTTGGTTCCGATACCGGCGGTTCGGTGCGCCAACCAGCGGCACATTGCGGCGTGGTGGGACTCAAACCGACATATGGCGCAGTGAGCAGATATGGGCTGGTGGCGTATGCGTCGTCGCTCGACCAGATTGGACCGTTGGCAAGCGATGTCGAATCAGCGGCGTTGTTGTATAGCGTGATTGCGGGGCACGATCCGAAGGACTCGACTTCTGCGCAGATTACAGCGGTGGATCATCAAAGTGAAATGCAGAAGGGCATAAAGGGGCTGCGGATCGGATTACCGCGAGAGTATTTTGGCGATGGACTTGATAACGAGATACGCTCTTCCATTCAGTCGATGATTGCGAAACTGAAATCCGAAGGCGCCGAGTTTATTGATGTGTCACTGCCGCATACGGAGTATGCGATCGCGACATATTACATCATTGCCGATGCGGAGGCTTCCTCGAATCTTGCACGGTATGACGGCGTCAAGTACGGCCTGCGGGCGAAGAATGAAGACTTGATTTCGATGTATACGAACACGCGCCACGAAGGATTCGGCGCGGAAGTCAAGCGTCGGATCATGCTCGGAACGTATGTGTTGTCGGCGGGATACTATGATGCGTACTACCAGAAAGCGATGAACGTACGGAGCATCTTAAAGCAAGAATTTGCTGATGTGTTCAAAGTCGTGGATGTTCTTCTGACTCCGACAACACCAACGACTGCGTTCAAAATTGGCGAAAAATCGAATGATCCGTTGGAGATGTATCTTTCAGATATCTACACTGTCAGCGCAAATCTCGCAGGCGTTCCGGCGATGTCGGTGCCGATCGGAAAGGACGGCAAGAATCTTCCGATTGGATTGCAGTTGACAGCCAAGCACTTTGACGAAGCAGTTTTGTTTCGAGCCGGCAAGACAGTGGAAAGACTCGCGAAATGAACTACGAAGCTGTAATCGGGCTCGAAGTTCATGCGCAACTTCTGACCACTAGCAAAATCTTCTGCGGATGTTCAGCGAGCTTCGGCCAAGAACCAAACAGTGCCACGTGTCCGGTGTGTCTCGGATTGCCGGGAGCATTGCCGGTGTTGAACAAACGGGCAGTGGATTTTGCACTTAAGATGATTCTCGCTGTTGGCGGCGAAGTGGGCAAGCAATCGGTCTTTGCACGGAAGAACTATTTTTATCCAGACCTGCCCAAAGGGTATCAAGTCTCACAATACGACAAGCCGATTGGGGTCGGCGGCGCGATTAGCTTCATTGATGGTGGGATTGGGAAAAGCGTCAATCTGACGCGAATTCACCTTGAAGAAGATGCCGGAAAATCTCTGCATCCGGAGAATACGTCGCAGGACTACACGCGCGTCGATGTCAACCGCTGCGGGACGCCTTTGATTGAGATCGTATCTGAGCCTGAGATTCGCACGCCGCATGAGGCATTTCTGTATCTGCACTCACTCAAGCAAATTGTCGAGTATCTCGGCATCTGCGATGGCAATATGGAAGAGGGATCGTTGCGCTGTGATGCCAATGTCAGCATTCGTCCTGTTGGTGAAACAACGCTCGGCACCAAGACGGAGGTGAAGAATCTCAATTCGATACGCGGCGTTGAGCGAGCGATAACTTATGAAATTGGCAGACAGATCGCGGTTGTGTCCTCCGGTGGCAAGGTTGTCCAGCAGACATTGCTATACAACGATGCCGACGGCAAGTGTTATCCAATGCGGTCGAAAGAGCAGTCGCACGACTACCGCTATTTTCCCGATCCCGATCTGGTGACATTGACCGTAGACGCTTCGTGGATTGACAGAATTGCTGCCTCGCTTCCTGAATTGCCGATGGCACGCCGCGAAAGATTCGTGAGCGTGTATGGAATACCGGCTTATGACGCGGAGGTTCTGACCACCACCAGCCAATTGGCGGATTACTTCGAGGCGGTCGTGAAGGAATGTGCGGACGCCAAGTTGGCATCAAACTGGATTATGACCGAGGTGCTGGCGCGGCTCAAGGATCAACATATTGATGTTTCCAAGTTTGCGATTTCTTCACAACGGCTGGGCCGATTGATTGGCAAAATCAAGTCTAAGGCAGTTACCGGCAAAATGGCGAAGGACTTGTTTGAGTTGATGTTAAGCGACAGCCGCGATCTGGATGCGATCATTTCCGAGAAAGGGCTTGCTCCGGTAACCGATTCCGGCGATCTTGAAAAACTGATCGACAAGATTATTGGCGATCATCCCGACGAAGTTGCCCGATATCGCGAGGGCAAAACGAAGTTGTTTGCATTCTTCGTCGGTCAACTTATGAAGGCGACACAGGGGAAGGCCGACCCAGAGACAGCCGGGGCGCTGTTGAAGGCGCGGCTCGATAGATAACAATGAAGCAACATCTCCGCATTGCGGTTTTTGCATCACACGGCGGCTCAAATCTCCAGGCACTAATTGACGGTTGCGCTTCGGGGCAAATCGACGCGGAAATCGTGCTTGTCGTATCCAACAACAGCAAGTCGTTTGCGCTAGAACGCGCGCGCAATCATCACATCGATACCCTGATCATGACAAATTCGGCATTTGCAACGCCGGAAGCTTATGCCGAAGAGCTTGCTTCGCAACTGGCGCGCCGCAACGTGAATCTCATCTGCCTCGCTGGCTACATGAAAATGATTCCTAAACGCATCATCGAAAAGTACCGTAATAGGATTATCAACATCCACCCGGCGCTGCTGCCGAAGCACGGCGGCAAGGGGATGTTCGGCATCCACGTGCACGAATCCGTGATTGCCGCAGGTGAGAAGGAGACCGGAGTTACGATACATCTCGTCAATGAGGTGTATGACGACGGCCGGATTCTCGCGCAGAAAAAGTGCAGGTTCGCGACGGTGACACGCCGCAAACATTGCAAGAACGAGTATTGGAATTGGAACATCAGTTATATCCCGAGACGGTGGGAAAGATCGCATCGGGAGAAATTTCATTGGAGTGAAACATGGATAGCCTTCTGCAAACCGAAATGCCCGACATCAAAATCTTTGCGCGCGGCAAGGTGCGCGACGTTTATGATCTCGACGATCGACTGCTTATTGTCGCAACCGACCGCATTTCGGCATTCGATTATGTGATTCCCGACGCAATTCCCGGCAAGGGAAAGATTCTTACCAAGATGTCGTTGTTCTGGTTCGACTATGTCAAGGACGTTGTCGCCAATCACTTCATCAGCGCCAATGTCGATGACTACCCGCAGGAATTGCACAAGTACCGCGATCAGCTCGAGGGGCGCTCAATGCTCGTCGTCAAAGCAGAACGTATCGATATCGAGTGCGTAGTGCGCGGTTACATCTCCGGTTCGCTTTGGAAAGAATATCAAAGCGAAGTGAAGAAGGGTAACAGCACGGTTCTCGGGTTCAAGTTTGCGACTGATTTGAAGGAATCACAGAAATTTGACGAGCCGATCTTCACTCCAGCAACCAAGGAAGCAAGCGGGCACGATATCAATATCTCATTCGAGGAGATGGCGCAAATTGTCGGCGTAGAACTGGCGGCAAAACTGCGCACCGTATCGAAACAGATATATACGAAGGCAGCGAATTTCTGCGAGACGCGGGGTATCATTCTTGCGGACACAAAGTTTGAGTTCGGCATGCACAATGGCAAGTTGATTTTGATCGACGAGATTCTCTCGCCGGATTCGTCGCGATTCTGGCCGAAGGACAAGTTTCAGATCGGACGCGGGCAGGAGTCGTTTGATAAGCAATTCGTGCGCGATTACTTGACCAGTTGCGGCTGGGACAAGAACTCGCCGCCGCCGAACTTGCCAGCCGGTATTATCGAAGGCACCCGCAAGAAATATGAAGAAGTCCAGAATTTGCTTCTGGCGAAGTGATGATGACGATGACGAAAGGCAAGAAGGAAAACAAAATGAAACGTGCCCTGATCAGCGTTTCCGACAAACGCGGAATCGTGGAATTGGCGAAGTTTCTACAAGACGAAGGGATCGAGATTATCTCGACCGGCGGGACCAAACAGGCTCTCAAAGATGCCGGAATCAAGGTCGTCCCGGTGTCGTCATTTACCGGCGCTCCAGAAATTCTCGATGGGCGCGTGAAGACGCTTCATCCGAAAATCGCGGCGGGAATTTTGTTCCGGCGAGAAGTTGAGGAAGACCGCGAGCAACTGGATTCACTCGACTACAAGCCGATTGACCTGGTTATCGTCAATCTGTATCCGTTCTCGCAGACAGTGGCTTCGGGAAAGCCGGAGGCGGACATCATCGAAAACATTGACATCGGCGGTCCGACGCTGATTCGCGCTGCAGCGAAGAATTTCTCGTCGGTGGCAGTGCTGGTTGATCCGAATCAGTATGAGGGATTTGTCAAGGACTACAAGGCGACCGGCGGCGCACTATCGCCTGAGTTGCGCCGCAGTTATGCTGGTGCAGTGTTCAAGATGATCAGCGAATATGATGCAGCAATAAGCGGCTACTTCGCTGGATCGGCTGCAGCAAAAACTTCAAATGAATCGGCAAGTGAGTTCCCGTCGGAAATCAATCTCCACCTGAAGAAGAATGCTGACTTGCGCTACGGCGAGAATCCGCATCAGGCGGCGGCGATTTATCAGACCATCGGCGACACGACGCTCTCGATTGCCGATGCCGAACAACTTGCAGGCAAGGAACTATCATACAACAATTATGTCGATCTCGACTCGGTGTTGGGGATGGTCCTCGATTTCGCCGAGCCGTTTGCTTGTGTTGTGAAGCACACCAATCCCTGTGGTGCTGCGAGTGCAGCGACATTGATCGAAGCATATCGCGCAGCTCACGACGCCGATCCGATGTCGGCTTTCGGGTCGATCATTGGCCTCAATCGCAAAGTCGATATGGCGACCGCACAGTTGCTACACGAAACACAATTCGTCGAATGCGTTCTGGCGCCCGACTATGATGCCGACGCGCTGGCTTTACTGGAAAAGAAGAAACAGCGCCGACTCCTACGACTTCCAGCGATTGGCAAGATCGCTCCGGCATCGCGCTGGTTGCGGGCTGTGCATGGCGGATTTCTGTATCAATCTGCAGATCGTCATACTGTAACCGAAGCCGAGTTGAGTATCGTTACCAAAGTAAAGCCGACTGCAGAACAGATCAAGTCGCTATTGTTCGGATTCCAATTGATCAAGCACATCAAGTCAAATGCGATTGCCATTCTGAACGGCACGACGATGGTTGGCATGGGTTGCGGGCAGACCTCGCGCGTTGATGCTGTGGAGAATGCCGTGAAGAAGGCCGGCGCACGCGCCAAAGGCGGAGTGCTGGCTTCCGATGCGTTCTTCCCGATGCCGGACGGCGTAGAGGCCGCGGTTGCTGCCGGAGTGAAGTCAATCATCCAGCCGGGTGGTTCGAAGAAGGATGATGAGGCAATTGCTGCCGCCGACAAGGCCGGTATCTCTATGGTGATGACAGGCATACGGCATTTCCGTCACTAATCAAATTGTAGTTCATAAAACCGGGTTCGCAGTGGCGTGCCCGGTTTTTTCCTGCTGTTTTATCCTTGCGAATTGCCCTTCAGCAACGTACCTTCAAGACAAGGATGAGTGAATCATCCGCAAAGAAATTGACTGTTCACAGCCGATAATAGAATTGAGTACGGCTATGGAAGAACGAATTCTCGAAATAGTATTTTACCTCGTGGAGCATCTTCGCAGCCACAATGGCCAAATCGGGCCGTTTCGGGCAATCTCGAAAGATCTGAAGAGCCGCGGGTTTACCGATTCCGAAATCTCTTCGGCGTATGGCTGGTTTCTTGAGGAACTCCAAAAAGAAGGCGGCAAGGTCAATCCCAACAGCAGTTCATCCCAGGCCGTGCGCGTCATGAGCCAACTGGAGATGGAACACTTCACGCCGGACGCCGCCGGATTCCTGATCTTGATGCTGCGATTCCGATTGATCTCCCCGGCGCAGTTCGAGCGAATCGTCGACAAGGCGTTTCTGCTCGGAACCGAGAAGATTGATTTGCCGGTCATGAAAGTGATCGCATCCCGCTACGTGTTTTCCTCCGGAACATCCGTCGATCTGAACTTGTTTAATATCGACGGGAGTGAAGTGGTCAATTGATCGCTTCGATCTGAACGCATGCCACTTACAGGCAAGAAAATTCTACTGGGCATTACAGGCTGCATCGCGGCCTACAAAGCTTGTTATCTCGTGCGCTACTTTCGCAAAGCCGGCGCCGAGGTCAAAGTTGTTCTCACTGAATCAGCCACAAAATTCGTAACTGTCACCACACTCGAAACTCTTTCCGATAATCCAGTCGCGGTCGAGATGTTTCCCGCTGACCGCTTTGTTGCGACACATCACATCTCTTACGCCGAATGGGCGGACTTGATTGTGATCGCTCCGGCGACGGGGAATATCATCGGCAAGATCGCGAGCGGGATTGGCGATGACCTGCTGAGTACGATTGTGATGGCAAAGCAATCGGATGTTATGATCGCTACGGCGATGAACACGGAGATGTTCAACAATCCGATTGTGCAGGAGAACATTGCCAAATTGCAGAAGCTCGGTTACATCTTCGTGATGCCGGCCTCCGGCGAGTTAGCTTGTCATACTGTTGGCGTGGGAAGACTTGAAGAGCCGGAAAATATCTACCAGCGCGTCGTTGAGTACTTCGGTGGAAAGAAAACGCTCGCCGGTAAACGCGTGGTGGTAACGGCAGGACCGACGATCGAGCGCATAGATCCGGTGCGATACATCTCGAATTTCTCTTCGGGAAAGATGGGTTATGCACTGGCGCAGGAAGCTGCTAGTCGCGGTGCCGATGTGACCTTGATTTCCGGACCGACAGCGCTTGATACGCCGGCTGGCGTGAAGCGAGTCAACATCGAATCGGCGCAGCAGTTGCTGGAAGCTGTCAAGAGCGCCTACGCAAATTGCGACGTCTTGATTATGGCGGCGGCAGTGGCAGATTATCGACCGGCGAGTTATTCGACGAAGAAGCTGTCGCACCCAACTCCCGACAAGATTGAACTTGCGGCGAACGCGGATATACTTGCCGAAATCGGCAAGATGAAGAAGCCTTCACAAATAAACATCGGATTTGCGCTCGAGGTGGATTCCAGCGCCGAGAATGCTACCAAGAAGTTGCACGCGAAGAATCTCGATATGATTCTGATGAACAATCCGACTTTGCCGGGAATCGAATTCGGCGGAGATCATAATGCTGCGACTTTATTCTCCAAGGATGCGGCTCCGGTCACGCTTGAGAGAATGACCAAGTCGGAAATGGCTGGTCGTATTCTGGACGCAATTGAAAGACTGGCAAAATAGCATGACCGATAAACGCTCGCTCGAATTAGTCGCCAAAGCGATCAAACAACAGGAAGCGCTTGGCCTCGGCGGGATCAGGCTGTCATACGATCTGATCAACACGCTCACTCCGCCGCAGCCGCGACGATTGGCGGCCAAGGCGGGAAGTCTCGAAGAGTTTTGCGGACAGATAAATACCTGCACCAAGTGCAGGCTTCATCAGGGTCGCAACAAGTTCGTATTTGGCGTCGGCAATCCGAATGCCAAGGTCATGTTTGTCGGCGAAGGTCCAGGGCGTGATGAAGATCTCAAGGGCGAGCCGTTCGTTGGCCGCGCCGGGCAATTGCTCGACAAGATTCTGGCGGCGATTCAGTTTGATCGCACACAGATCTATATCGCGAACGTCGTCAAATGTCGTCCACCGAGCAACCGCGATCCCCAGCCTGACGAAATGGCCGAGTGCATGCCGTATCTCAAACAACAGATTGAACTGATCAACCCGCGATTCATTTGCTGTCTTGGCCGAATTGCCGCGCAGGCATTGCTCAATACGCAGACGCCTCTGGGCAAACTGCGATTGAAGTGGCATGAATTCGAGGGCCGCAAGTTGATGGTGACCTATCATCCGGCTGCGCTACTGCGATTCCCTGAATACAAGCGCGACACCTGGGAAGATGTGCAGATGCTGCGCCGCGAATACGACGCGTTTATGGCGAAGTAGCACAACCGTTCTATCCAACCCCATTGCACTTATCCACACCTTGTTCGATACCGAGTGTGACTTGTGTCGATATCCTCGAAAGTGATTGACATTCAATCGATTTCTATGTGAATATGTTGTGCGCAACAAGTCTATGTGTGTATAGCTATCAACACCGGTTGTTTACAACTTGTTGAGAGACTTCAAACATTCGACTTGGCGCAACGAACGTTCTCTTTTATATATAGACTGAAACCACGGGCAGGACCTAAACCCCAATCGTAAGAAATACTGATGCAGCAAATCGATTCTACAGTTCTCGATAAAGTACCGCCGCAGGACCGGCAGGCGGAAGTGTCGCTTCTTGGCGCGCTGATGATGGACAACCACTACATCTCGAATGCATGTACCATCGTCAATCGCGATGATTTCTATGACCGGCGTCACCAGATAATTTTCGAAGCCATTGTCGAGTTGTTCGAGCAGAACATTGCCGCCGACATCGTCACTGTCACCGACAAGTTGATCACGATGGGGCAGTTGGAAGCAATCGGCGGGCGAGCATACCTTGTGGAATTGCAGGAGGATGTTTATTCCGCTGCGAATTCTGACCGGTATGCGGAGATCGTAAAGGAAAAGGCGATCCTGCGCAAGTTGATGAGTCTTAGCTCCGCGATTTTCAATAAAGCGCAGCACATGGAAGGCGAGGTCAAAGACCTGCTGAATTTCGTTGAGAGCAAAGTCTTTGAAATCGCCATGCACCGCACCGACAAGGGTTTCCAGTCGATCAAGACAATAGTGCCGGTGGTCTTCGACAAGATGGAGAAAATGGAAAAATCGGACGGACAGGTGAGAGGCCTGCCGACCGGATTTACCTACCTCGATGAAATGACCGACGGTATGCACGGCGGCGAATTGATTGTTGTCGCAGGACGTCCGGGTATGGGCAAGACCTCGCTGGCGCTGCGTATCATGGAGCACGTCGCTGTCGACAAGGGGAAGACGTGCGCGATCTTCTCGCTGGAAATGTCGGATGAACAAATCGTACAGAGAATCTTGAGTTCGCGCGCTCGAGTGGGATCGCATCGCTTACGCAGCGGACGTCTGCACGAACACGAGTATCGTAACCTGGTCGAATTCGCCGGTCCGATTGCCGAGTCGCCGATTTTTATTGATGATACCGCAACGATGACGATTTGGGATTTACGCACCAAGGCGCGTCTGCTCAAGTCACAGCACAATCTGGAACTGATCGTGGTCGACTATTTGCAGTTGATGAATTCCGGCGAACGTGCAGAAAATCGCCAGCAGGAAATTTCGACAATTTCACGTTCACTCAAGGGACTCGCAAAGGAACTGGATATCCCGGTCATCGCCTGCAGTCAGTTGTCGCGTATGGTGGAAACGCGCGGCGGCGAAAAACGCCCGATCCTTGCCGATCTGCGAGAATCAGGCGCGATTGAACAGGACGCCGACGTCGTGATGTTCGTCTATCGTCCATCGCACTACAAACACACCGAAGAAGAGCGCGAGCAAATCAAGGGAACCGACGAGGAGAATCTCGCCGAGATCATCATCGCCAAACAGCGTAACGGCCCGACCGGCGTGGTGAAGCTGACATTCCTCGGCGAATATATCCGCTTCGAGAATCGCGAATATGCGCGCTCGCCTGATGGGAATTTCTAAGGAGTTGAGATCATGAAAGGGAAGGCGACCGACCGAACGATCTTCGTCTGTTCCGCGTGCGGAAAAAGCTTCTCGCGCTGGATGGGGAAATGTCCCGACTGCGAAGAGTGGAATACGATCATCGAAGAGAAGGTCACGGTACCGCGTTCATCCGCCAAAACCAAGGTGATGGACGACTCGGAAGTCTACGCAATCAACGAGTGTCGTTTTGAATCGGTTCCAATGACGCCGACCGGATTAGCGGAATTCGATCATCTGCTCGGCGGCGGCATTGTACCGGCATCTTCGATACTGATTGGCGGCGAACCGGGAATCGGCAAATCGACGCTGATGCTACAGGTTGCTGGGTATCTGGCCGCGATTGGACAAACAACGCTCTATCTCACCGGCGAGGAATCCTCGCAACAGGTGGCATTGCGCGGGCAACGGCTCGGCGTGGACAATCCTAATGTCAAGGTCGCCGCAGTGCGCGAATTGCCTCAGGTGTACGGGCTGATCAACAAGATCGATCCGCAGTTGGTGATTATCGATTCGGTGCAGACGCTGTACGATCCGGCGCTGGAATCGGCGCCCGGCACGGTGAGCCAGATTCGTTCCAGCGCGGCGGAGTTGATCGATTTCTGCAAGCGCGCCGACAAGATTCTGATACTCGTCGGGCATATCACCAAAGATGGCGCAATCGCGGGACCGAAGATACTTGAGCATCTCGTTGATGTGGTGCTGTATTTCGAAGGCGAGACGCACAACTTGTTTCGGATTCTGCGAGTGCGCAAGAACCGCTTTGGACCAGCATCGGAGATTGGCATTTTTCAGATCGGCGACACGGGTCTTACCGCAGTGGCGAATCCATCGGAGTTGTTTTTAGACGAATACCCCGACGACATTCCCGGACGTGCCGTAGTGACTGCCGTCGAAGGGCAAAGGCCGCTTCTGCTGGAAATACAGGCGTTGGCAAGCCAGACGAATTTCGGTTTTCCGCAGAGAGTTTCTGCAGGATACGATTCCAAGCGCCTGTCGTTGATGTTAGCAATTCTGGAGAAACGGCAGAAGACGCTGTTTGGGACGCGCGATGTGTTTATCAATCTGGCGGGAGGGCTTAAGATCGATGACCCGTCGCTCGATCTGGGGTTGATGGCGGCGCTGATTTCGTCGGTCGAAGAGATTCCGGTGCAGCCGCGCAGTGTGATTATCGGCGAGGTTGGTCTCTCCGGCGAAGTGCGTGCAGTGCCGTATATCGAGCGACGCATCGCTGAAGCGTTGAAACTGGGATTTGAGAAAGTGATCTTGCCGAAGAAGAATCTCAAAGGGATGAAGCCGGTGAAGGGGATTGCGCTGGTCGGGATCGAGAAAATTCAGGAACTGGCGAAGGCGGCGTTGCTGTAGATCATGAAATCGAATCAGCCAATCAGATATTTAGTAGATTAAGTCAAGAGAAGGAAATGAACAACGTGACAATTCGTGCAGTCATTCTGCTTTTCACGATTGGACTATGTGGGTCCACAGTGGCGTCATCTTCGACAGCAACGCGAGCTGCCAGTCAGCGCCTGCCGCTAACCATGTGCGAATCGTCATGGAGCAATGACAGCATTCTTTGCGGTCGCTATGAAGTGCCTGAGAACCGCGCGTTAGCGGACGGGCGCAAGATTTCGCTCAACATCATTGTCATTCCGGCACTGGCGGAAAATCCCGAACCGGACCCGATCTTCTTCTTTGAAGGCGGTCCCGGAGTTGCTGCGACAGATGCGGCTTACTTCTTTGCGGAAGAGTCGGCGTTTCGAAAGAAACGCGATATCGTACTTGTTGACATTCGCGGGACGGGCGATTCAAATCCGCTTCACTGCAATCTCGTCGGTGATTCGTCGGTAGTGCAAAATTTCGTGAAAGAGATGTATCCACCTGAACTGGTCGAAGCGTGTCGTCTTGAATTGGAGCAGCGCGCCGACCTGACACAGTACGCGACAACCAATGCGATGGCCGATATTGATGAAGTCCGCGCGTGGCTTGGCTATGAGAAGATCAACATCATCGGCATATCGTATGGCGGACGTGCGGCCTTTGTGTATGCGCGTGCTTATCCCGAGCATGTGCGCTCGATGGTGCTGATAGGGCCGGCCGATATTGAATCGAAGATGCCGCTGTATCATGCCTATGAAGCCGAGGAGGCTTTTGATTCACTGTTTACCGACTGCCGTGCTGATTCTTCCTGTAATGAAGCGTTTCCAAATCTGGAGACTGAGTTGCGAACATTTGTTGAGGAACTGCGGTTCAATCCCGCTCTCACCACAATCGCCGATGAGTACACAATGGAGCCGACGACGGTGATAATTCGGGCGGATGTATTCGTCGAGGCTTTGCGTAGTGCGATGTATTCATCATCAGGTGCGCGCCAAGTGCCGTGGATCGTGCACCAGGCGGTTCTTGGAAACTATGCGCCGTTTCTCGAACGGATGAAACCGGAGGTCACCGGTTACCCGCCGTTTCTAGCCGAAGGAGCGTATCTCTCAATCACCGGCGCCGAGGACGCACCGTTTATTAGCGCGACTGAAGCTGATTCACTAACAGCAGGAACTCTTCTGGGTGATTACCGCATCGCACAGCAAAGACGAGCGGCGGAGTTGTGGCCAAAGGGAGAATTGCCGGAGGATTACTTCAAAAACCTGACAGTGGATGCACCGACATTGATCCTGCAAGGCGGACGCGATCCAGTGATTGGCTGCCACAAGGCGATCAAGTATTTCTCGAATGGCCGTGAAATCGTAATTCCGCAGATGGCGCATATGCCGGACGGGTTGAGTGATGCACAGTGTATTGATGATCTGATGCTTGACTTCTTTGATATCGTCGACTTGAACTCTATCGATACTTTCTGCATTCGCAGTATGGCGCCGCCGCCGTTCAAGGTGAGTGAGGAAGAGGAGTAGGGGCGTACCGCAAAAGGATGTCAGGAGCGCAGGGCTCCTGACCTACAAAGCTCACTTTCAAGGAAATGTTCTAGATCGATAATTCTTCGACGTCGCCGTTGGGTTTACTTCGTTGCCGCCGGCGTCGATGGAAGCGGTGCACCGACCTTGACGTCGCAGCGATGACCCGGCTGTCCATGGGGCGGATTCATTCCTGGAGCAGTTGCAACATTTGCTGAAGGGGCGGATTGAAGAGACACGTTCGGCTGTAATGTAGTCGGCATGGCGCCATTTTTTGCCGGCAGACCGGTTCCTGCAGGCGAGCTGAGCGGCGCACCGACAGCGATGTCGCAGCGATGACCCGGTTGACCGTGAGGCGGATTAAGGGTTGCGAGCGTAGTCGGCTCGGCGCCGGCCTGAGACAACGATGTGTTCTGGTTGACCGTCGGGTTATTAGTGCCCTGTGACACTTGAGTCGTTGGCGGGGGAGTCTGGTTTGTCGCAGAACTTGTCGCTGGACTTTCCTGCGCCGGGACTTTCGATGATTTATTGCAAGCTGTAGTGGAAGCTAATAGCAAGATTACAATTGCGACATTCAAATGCTTCAAAATGTGTCTCCCGTCTATGATGCGGATACCCTTTGAGGGATCGGCTGTGATTCTAAAGTTACCTTAGTCAATACGTCGGAGACGACAAAATTTGAAGCGAAACATCGCAGTCGGAAGAAGTTTGTCCGCAGTGAAAGCGACGACCAAGAGTATCGATTCTCGCTTACTCCATCCGATACGTAAACGCCCAGATCATATTGGCAAACTGGTTTGCGCCGGTATCGCGGAGTGATGCTGATTGGAGCAATTCAACTGCAATCTGACTGTAACTCGCAGTCGGTTGTCCGGAGCTTTCATATATGTCCCACTCGAATATCTGCCGGTCCGGGTTGGTGCTGACATCGCCGCCCATCCATTCGTGATACATTATGCCGTTGCCGGAATAGTGAATGTAAGCATCCTCAATCGGTGGGTTGCTGAAACGCGCACGCGTATAGGCAGTGACGCGTAGCGGTTCGCCGGCATATAAAGTCGGGAGGTTTGACATCGCCGTATATCGAATTCTCTGGTTTGGATAGTGCACCACGCGAACTTCATCTCGGGAGCGAGATTGAAGTACAATCGAATCAATCGCTGGGAAACTACTCTGCGTGTAACCGAAACCGTGGCGCTGTCTGCCGATCGCAAAAATTCGCCAGCCGCCATACGACGTTTCGTTTTTTTCGAGTTTTGCGGCGAGCGCGGTCTGGATTTCCTTGTACTTGACGGTTTTGACGGTGATCGAAGAGTCGGAACGCGCAACGATGTTATATCTGCAGACGATAGTATCGAGAATGTTCACAATGTAGGTCTTGGCGCGCGCGCCGGTTTCAAGCGCGATTTCGGCGCAGGAATCGGCCTCATTGAATTCATCTGGAGCGCACGAGTCAACGATTGTCACCGTACAGCCGTAGGCGACGGTCTCGATCCAGTAATCGAGCGGATTGATTGGCGCCATAGCATCGGCGACTTTGGCATATTGCTCAAGGCGGCTGACAGTGTCGATCCAGATGCGCGGGAAAGCCGTACGACCGATATCGTCGACTTTGACGAGATCAGTAATCTGCTTGAGGTTCGTGAGACCAATATCTGTGACGCGGTCCTCGCTGCAGGAAAACACCGCGAGGACGACCATCGGCAACAACAAAAGGGCGTATAAAATTGATCGTATCGTCATTCGAAATTCCTCCACACTCTCACTATAATCAACGCACGAAGTTCAAGGTTGTTTAATCGACTATCGCCGCGCCTTTTTCTTGGTAACGTCCTTAATCTGCATGATTTGATCGCGCAATTCGGCAGCGCGTTCGAATTCAAGCTCGGCGGCGGCGTGCTCCATCTGCTGGGAAAGGAATGAAATCTTGTCCTGCGCGGGCATCTCGTCCCAATAGTCGGGAAGCATCGGCGCGACGCTTTCAGCAACTCGGCTGTCGGCGAAGCTGGTGGCCTGCAATATTTCCTCGCGTGTCTTGAAAATCGTCTCGGGCGTGATGCCGTTGTCTTCGTTGTACTGCAGCTGCTTCTTGCGGCGACGGTTGGTCTCGCCAATCATTGACTTCATGGAGTCGGTCATCTTGTCGGCATAGAGGATGACCTCGCCCTCGACATTTCGTGCGGCACGACCGGCGGTCTGCATCAGCGAACGCGCCGAACGAAGGAAGCCCTCCTTGTCAGCATCGAGAATGGCGACAAGAGAGACTTCGGGCAAATCGAGTCCTTCACGCAGCAAGTTAATTCCGACCAAGACATCGAATTCCGCGAGGCGCAAGTCGCGCAAGATTTCCGTGCGCTCAATGGCGGCGACTTCGGAATGAAGATACCGTACGCGAATGTTCAATCGAGCAAGATAGTCAGACAGGTCCTCAGCCATGCGCTTGGTGAGAGTGGTGACCAAGATGCGCTCGTGCTTCTCGACGCGGATGCGGATTTCCTTGATGAAGTCGTCGATCTGGCCCTGTACGGGGCGAATGGTAATTGTCGGATCGACCAGTCCAGTCGGGCGAATGATCTGTTCGACAATAACGCCGCCGGAATTGGCCAACTCCAGATCGGCAGGTGTCGCGGAACAGTAGATGGTCTGCGGAATCATCGTCACAAATTCATCGTAGATCAGCGGGCGGTTGTCCATCGCTGATGGAAGACGGAAGCCGTGCTCGACAAGGACTTCTTTGCGTGAGCGGTCGTCGGCATACATCGCCTTGACCTGCGGGATCGACTGATGCGACTCGTCGACGATGAGCAGGAAATCTTCCGGGAAGAAATCGATCAGCGTGTAGGGCCGTTCGCCCGAGGCGCGTCCTGAGAAGTAGCGCGAATAGTTTTCGATACCAGAGCAATAGCCAATTTCGCGCAGCATTTCCAGATCGTAAAGAGTGCGCGACTCTAGGCGCTGGGCTTCGAGCAGTTTGCCGTTTTCGCGCATGAAGGCTAACCGTTCGCGCAGTTCCGCCTCAATGCCCACGATGGCGCGTTTGACAGTATCTGAGGCGCTGACGAAATGTCGGGCGGGATAGATGGCAATACGGTTGATTTCGTCTTTGATCTCGCCCGAGACCGGATCGAAGGTGCGGATGCGCTCGATCGTGTCGCCCCACATTTCGATGCGGACGCCCGAGACCTCGTAGGCGGGGAAAATTTCGATTGTATCGCCGCGTACCCGAAAATGTCCGCGCGAAAAATCGATGTCGTTTCGGGTGTATTGGATTTCGATCAGCTTGCGCAGGACATCGTTGCGGTCGACTTCTTCGCCGGTCTTGAGCATCACCATCAGGTTTTTGTATTCCGAAGGCGAACCGATGCCGTAAATGCACGACACCGAGGCGACAATGATCGTATCGTCGCGTTCGAGCAGGGAACTGGTTGCGCGCAGGCGCAGGCGGTCGATGTTGTCGTTGACCGAGGTGTCTTTCTCGATGTAGGTGTCGGTCGAGGGGACATAGGCTTCGGGCTGATAATAGTCGTAATAGCTGATGAAGAACTCGACGGCGTTGTCTGGGAAGTAGGCTTTGAATTCGCCGTAAAGCTGTGCCGCCAGCGTCTTGTTGTGCGACATGATCAGGGTCGGCTTGTTGATCTTCTCAATGACGTTGGCCATAGTGAAGGTCTTGCCGGAACCGGTGACGCCGAGCAGGGTCTGGTATTTGTCGCCGGCTTGGACACCTTCCACGAGGCGCTTGATTGCTTCGGGTTGGTCGCCGCGCGGCTGATATTTCGATACGAGCTTGAATTGTGCCATAGTTCTTAATGTACGTCAAAAGGAGGGCGCGTCAATAACATGATTGGAGAATGTGAGGGCGGTGGCTTTCAGGTTATTTGCGCGGCGGTCGTCCACGCCCGTCGCGACCAGACGCGCCCGACAAGTGGACGGCGGGCGCGCACACCTGGGCTTCAAGGGGGCTCCGTTCGCGGGAGAAACTGTCACGCACTTTGGATGCCCCCTCAACTCCCACTTCAGCGCTACCGACGAAAACCAATTGCGGGGAAGACCCGGCTCTAAATATATAGGCTCGTCGTTGGCGCTTGAGCGGTCAGGATTGACAAAAGCCGAGGCGGCATAGCGCTTGTCGAACAGATTGCGAACTCCGACTGAAATCTGCAGGAAAGGACCATTCTTGATAAGTCGAAGCTGTTTTGCACCGGCAGTGAAATCGACCGTGCTATATGCCGGAACAATGGCGCGGTTGGCATCGTCGGCATAATAGTTGTCGATGCCTTGGACTGCGGATTCAACATAGAATGAGCCTGCAAAAGCGGGCGCGTACCGGCATTTGGCAGAATAGCTGACGCTCGGGATTCCAGCCATCTCGTTGTCGGAATAGTCGGCGATTGCGCCGGGAACGCCGTAGTAAACCGAATCTACAGTGTAGTCAACATAGCTGCTGTGCATGTATGTCGCTGATGCTGACAGCGTCATGCCGATGTTCAAGTCGGTTGAGCCGCCGACTTCAATGCCGAGTCGGCGTGTCTTTCCCGCGGTGAAATGAAATCGGCCGCTGCGGTAGGGAATAATGTCATCGGTGATGTTGATCCAGAATAACGATACGTCATAGGAAAAACGGGAAACGAAGTGTTGAGGTTGTGCGACCGACATGCACTTTGCGCCAAGCTCGAGAGTTGTCGACTTGATCGGCTCCAGCAGTGGATTCAGAGAGGTAAGCGTATCCTCGCCAAACGTAGAAGGCGGATCGGTCTCGTTGCCGGCGGGGACTTCCACGCCGCCGCCATAGCTAAGGTAGACGCTTCGTGAAGAGTCAAGGATTACCGAAAACCCGACCCACGGTGACATCCGAGAAAATGATCTGCTATCATTCAGCTTGGGATTAAGGTGGTCATCGTAGGAATAGACTATGTTGTCGTAGCGTAGTCGCGCATTGACTTGGTACTTGTCTTCGAAAACAATCCGGTCTTCAAAAAATACACCGAGATTGCCCGCACCCTCGCGTTTGTCTGATCGGACTGTCTCGCCCCGATTGCCGTTGTCGAGATTGTAGAAGAGGATAGCACCGTCCTGATACGCGCCGTCGAGTCCAACGACGATAGCATTCTTGGTGTTTAGGGAAACTTGCGAAGCGCGATGAAACAAGGCGCTGCCGCCAATGTGGTAGCGGGTAAAATCGCGGAATGTGTTTCTCTCCGAACGTTGCAGATACTTTGGACTGGCGAATGCGGTAATGGCAAGTCCATTGTTCGCATCGAATTCGTGTTCGAGCTTGACGCCCAGTCTGCCCAGCCGATTGAATCTACGTTCGTCGCGTTCGACATAGGTCGGATCATAGTTAGCCGGATCATCCTGTGCCTGTCGCGGATTTACGTCGAATTGCGATTGAGTGAGTGGACCCGGTATGCGGTACAAATTGCTCGCAGCAACAAGGCTCACTTCAAGCAGGGAACTGGGACCAACAAGCGATGTCAAGTTGGCATTGACGAAAGAACGCGTACTGCCGGATTGTTCGCGCCAGCCGTCGGAATTGGTATTGGTCAGCGTGAGAGCAAGATTGCCGGAGCCGACTGGTACGTGTGTGGTCACGACCTCTTTGCGATATCCGTAGCTTCCAAGCGTGGATTGCACCATCACGGATGGGAATTCGCGGTGCGAACTCGATACGAAGTTGATGACGCCGCCGGAGGCATTTCCCCAGGCGGTCGAAGAGTTGGAACGAACAACTTCGATCCGTTCAATCGATGACAGGTCGATGAGATCAAATGCGGTTCGACCGTCAGGTTCGGTCAACGGCAGACCATCGAGCAAGATTCGCAATCCACGCGAGGTGCCGGCATTGGAACGCTCGCCGGAACCGCGAGAACCGAAGCCGCGCATCGAAAGGCGGACATCGCTGCCGCCGGTTCGAGACTGAGCCAGCAATCCGGGTATGGAAGTTAGTGCTTCATCGATACCGGCACCCTTATTGACCTGCGAGTCGCCGAGATTAACGACGGTAATTGCGACCGGGAGCTTGAGCCATGTGTCATAAATGCGCGATGCTGTGACGATGACGGGCGGTGAGACATATACCGCGGTATCGGATTGCGCTGTAAGTGATGAGACAGCGATAAGTAAGACCATTGCCGTAGATAGCAAACAACGGGCAGGTAGGAACAAAGGCTTAGAAGTATGGCAGTGATGACTCATGGATGCTGATACCGATGTTCACGATAATTGGTTAAGTAATCGTCCCACAAGTTTATGTCTCGAAATGTGGACTGTCAATCGAATTAGTAGAATGCCAGGATAGCCTGAAGTCACACAGAAAAAACCGGCCCGCCACAATATGCAGCGGGCCGGTTCAATTTAGGCGCGGTGTGCTATTTCAAATTGCAGGGGTCACAGGGCGCAGGTCCGCCAAAGATGTACTGTATCAAAATGACAACGTCGGTCACACTGAATATGCCGTCGCAATTGGCGTCAAATGCTGCGTACTGCGGCTGAATCTTCAGAACCACCTTGACAGTTTTCGGCGAGTTGAAGGTCTGTATCGAGCTCACCACAATAGATCCCGTGTAGGTGCCGGGAGTCAAGCCCGCAGTCAGCGGTTGAACTGAAACCGAGGTACCGGAGCTTCCGAATGACGGTGTCAGATTGATCCATGACGGATGAGTGGCCGACCAATCGAAGGCGGCTCCATCCGAGAGCACATCAAAGGTCTTTGGACTCGGGTCACCCAATTCTGCAAGTACGACGAAAAAGAGAGAATCTGGAACCACGGACATTGCCGCCGCATTCATGGTCGGTCTGACGACAACTTGTGGAATGCCGATCCCGAGGGCTGCGTAGTTCAGTGCGGCAATTTCGCCATAAACTTCGTGAGTGAATCTGTAGGTTCCAAGGCTCGTCGGGTTGAAAGTGACTGTGCCGCCAGTCGAGGCAGAGAAGCTGAGCCATACACGCGCAATCGTCCGGGTTCCCGGTGACAACGAACTTGGCTCACCCGTGCTGACCCAGAGGAATGACAGATCATTTCCCATTGACGCATCGGTCTGCAATTGAAGATTCCAATCGGAGAATGAAACCGAGTCAATAGTCGCGGTACAATTGGTAGCCGACATCGTCGAGTAGAGCGCCAAATCAGAAATCGGTTGCAGGTTGGACAAGACTATCGGAAGTACAAGAGATCCACTACCCGCCGGTACAATTGCCTCCGGTAGAAAAATCGTGTCAGTGGTCCCGGCAAGGTTGTAGGCTGGGAACGGCGGGCAACCTCCCTCCGGATAGGTAGTGAAAATGTAGCCATTCAAGTAGCGAACATCACCAAGGTTGAATCCTTGCCGAAAGTCGATATCTCCGCGTCCTGCGGGGAGATCGGGTCCTCCGATAAAGACGTTAACCATCATCATCAGGTCACTGAGGCTAACGTTGCCGTTTTGTGTCACGTCAGCACATTGCTGAAAAGTCTGCGCATTTGCGGGAATTCCAATAGATAGCAGCAGAACCAGTGTAATGAGCGTAAAGAGGCTCTTCATCGCGCCCTCCAATGGCTGTCGACGGCAAGTGGATTCCGGCTACACTGCCATCCAGCATCTGGTCGTTAACGGGGTTTGGTGTTGACTTATGCAGTAAAAATACCAAACGTCGCTCTTTATGTCAAGTTTGATTTCTATTAGGCAGTCACAGCACAGGTTTCAAAGGCTCTATCGGTTTTAATCGAGTGATTGACAAGTGGACGAAAATGTCTAAATTGACCGTCGATCCATGCCCGTCGGCAAAGTACGGGCAGATGCAGTTTGTGGGGGCGTTTCGATGGAAAGAGATTTATGACTACACAAAGCGAAACCATCACGACGCTCCGGGACAACAGCGCTAACCCGGCGCCGCTGGGTCTATTGGGATTCGGCATGACTACGGTGCTCTTGAACCTCCACAATGCCGGTCTTTACGGCCTTGATACGATGATCCTGGGAATGGGGATATTCTATGGCGGCATCGCGCAGATCATTGCCGGTATCATGGAATCCAAGAAGAAAAACACTTTCGGCATGACGGCGTTCACTTCGTATGGCTGTTTCTGGCTGACGCTGGTCGCCTTGTTGGTGCTTCCCAAATTGGGCTGGGGAACGGCACCGACCAAGGATGCCATGGCGGCTTATTTGTTTATGTGGGGATTATTCACGTTTGTGATGTTCATCGGGACATTTAAGCTGAATCACGCTCTGCAATTTGTATTTGGGTCGCTGACAATCTTGTTTTGGTTGTTGGCATTTGCTGACGCCACGGAAAATGCCTCGATTACTCGCTTGGCTGGCTATGAAGGCATCATCTGCGGGTTGTCGGCAATCTATACCGGTCTGGCTCAGGTGTTGAATGAAGTTTATGGCAGAACAGTGCTACCGCTGGGAGTGCCGTCTGTTTCGCTGAGCGCTAAGAGCGCACTTAAGGACGAGGCAATCCCGCACACGTAGGATTGACGATTAGGCACGACGGCTATTGCCGATTCTCATAATCATTGTGGGAATCGGTCGATAGCAGTGGTGACATATTTTATCTTCTCTCTCTTAGCCACGCATTCAGTATTTGGCTGTTTGTTGGGCTCAAGAAGAAAGTCTGTCGCTATTGTTCGAATGCAGTTGTCTGCATTGATAGCTGCATGAGAAGCGCCGGGCACAATAATTACTGTCGACTTGGGCAAGGTTGCCGAAGTTATCTCTGCGAACAATGGCGGGCAAACGGGGTCAAACTCCCCCGCAAGAATCAGAGTAGGAATCTCGCTTTCCACGGCCCGGAAGTAACCTTCGGGTGGGGATTGTGGTCGCATTACCTCACAGATAGCCTCATCCATGCCGAGGATAATGAAGGAAGAGAAATCAGGAAATGCTCTCAGCAGATACGCTTCGCTTTCCTCTTCAAAACGCGGCTTGCCCTCATAACACATAATAGCTCTGCTTTGCGCGTTTGAAAATTCTCCAAAAGAATCAGGATCATTGAAGTACATCATCCATTGGCTAAGCAGAGAGTCGTTTCCTGCTGCCACCTCTTTAAGCAACATCGGCACAAATCGAATATACTTGGGATTTATCATGGCTGACCAAATGCTCCAGGCAAAATCCGATTCTCTGAGCACGATTGAGCGGGCAGAGGTGCCTTCCGATTGCTCGGCCGAAATCTTTAACGGTGCTGTGCGCAAGCGCTCGGCGATTTTAACGAAGTCGGTCCGAATGGAAGGGAATACCCTCGCGTAAGTCGTGTCTCTTCGCAGATCTGCTTCTATTACTTTGAAGCAGGTATCAAACGGATGAACGTAATCCAACCAAGGCGCGTTCGGAGGAAAAGGTGAGTCAACTATGACGGCACGAATAGCTTCCGGGAAGGATCGCATCAAATACAGGGCAACTGTAGTTCCATGTGAGACACCGTAGACGTTCCAAGAATCAATGCCAAGTGCAATTCTTATTCCTTCCGCATCGGCAGCAGATTGAAGTGACGAGAAATCTGCAACATCGATACCCTGATTTACGAGTTTGTCCTTGCAATCGCTGTATGCTGCGACGTTTCTCTTGATTGCTTCTGCGAGCGGCAGTTCTTCTCTAGAGAGACTGTTGAGAATGCTGTCAAGCCCGTCGCACATTTTTGGCTCGGACCACCCTGTGCCGCGATAGTCAAAGAACACTATCGGATGACTCTCTCTCAATTGCATGAATGTTTCTGACTTCAGATACCGTTCGCAGTTGCTCAAGGTGGCAATGCCCGGACCACCGTGAAGATAGAGAACCGGTTGCTGCGGATTGCTCCCTTTGGAGTGCGCCACGACTGCAGCCAAAGAATAGGAGGCACCATTTGACTTTGCGGGATTTCTATGAACTGGAATTCGATAACAACTAACATCATTCGTGTCGGCCCAGACCGAGTCGAGTCCAATCTCGACGCAATTGCATCTGTAGTCAGTGGCAATCGTACGGCAATTGCCATCTGCATACTGCAATGCAACAAGAGCAAGTAAGGACAACAAGAATATGGCCGTCTGTGAGCTTCGGATATCCATTTGGGCCGAAGTCATAATCACCTCATTTTGTAGGAGTTAGATTGTCGTGCTTTCGGGTACCGGGCATCGGCTGCATCAAATCACCGGGATTAGAGGCAGTGGTCCCCAAGCGCAACAAATAAGTGTTTATGCGTCTACTTAGTCAATGAAATACTCTATTTCTCTCTGGGCTCGTTTATCACGGGATATCCCGGTGCCCGGCGCCGGCGGGAAACGATCTTCGGAGTCCTGAAAGACGCACCGAAATGGCTCAAGCCCTTCCTTGACTAATTTGTCGAAATTGCTATATTAATCCATTGCGATCTAGGTGGCGAACGGGGCATTGTTCGCCGATAATTAAGCTACTTCACACCTGAGCCAAGGTTAGGAACCACGTGCCAATCGGCAATCAATCCAATACATCCCGAGCATTAAACCACTGCACTGCAATTATTTGGAGCAGAAACTGGAGGAATGTGTGCCTGCCAAGTCTTGTTTAACGTTGAAAATAGTGCCGCGCATCTTGGTGACGGCTGCGATGCTTCTTATGACTTTCTCGATCGCGGTTGCACGTGAATTCGAGAAGGTGCCAATCGAGCAGGCAATCAAGGAATCGCGCGAACATCGCCAGCAAGAGCAAGTTGCCAAAGCCGAGCGTCTCGCCAAACAGCGCGATTCGCAGGAACAGCTTGGTATCTTTGGCGCTCTGCCGACGCAATACCAGTACGATGTGACCTTTTATCGTCTCGACTTAAACGTCAATCTGACGACAGAGATCATTACCGGTCGCGTTGATATGACCTCCACGGTCACTCAGGACAACGTCACCTTTTGCCAGATCGACCTTTATTCCAACATGACGGTCGACTCAGTCAGAGTTGATGGCGGTTTTGCGACTTACTCGCGGGCCGGAAACCTCGTGACGGCAAATTTGCCCAGTACGAAAAACGCCGGTGATGTGTTTACCGTTACGACCTACTATCGCGGTCACCCGGTCGAGGGCGGATTCCAAGCGTTCTCATTTGACAGCTATGGCGGCAATCCGGTGATAACGACCCTTTCAGAGCCGTATCTGGCGCGAACCTGGTGGCCTTGCAAGGACTATCCGGATGACAAAGCCGACTCGATGGACATTATCATCACTTACCCCAGCAATTTGTTCTGCAGTTCGAACGGCACGATGCTGGGCGATATCGACAACGGCAACAGCACGCGCACGACTTATTGGCGGAACCGTTACCCGATCACCACGTACTTGGTCAGCTTAGCGATGTCGAACTATTCGCATTGGCGCGAATGGTTCAACTACACCGCGAATGACTCTATGCCGGTAGATTACTGGGTGTATCCTTCGCAGTTAGGTTCAGCGCAGACTGGTTACGCACCAACGGTACCGATGCTCGATACGCTTTCGCGGCTGTTTGGACTGTATCCGTTCATCAATGAGAAGTACGCGATGTCGATGTTCAACTGGGGCGGCGCTATGGAGCACCAGACGAACACTTCGATTATGAATAACACATTCGGTCAAGGCATTATCGTCCACGAAATGGGACACCAATGGTGGGGAGATATGATCACCTGCCGGAATTGGCACCACATCTGGATGAACGAAGGATTCGCAACTTATACTGAAGCGCTGTGGTTTGAAAGTCTCGGCGGGTTTACCGACCTGCGCAGCTACATGAACGGCATGAGATACACCTCAGGCGGCACAATCTATTGCGCTGATACTACAGACGTGTGGACGATCTTTAGCAGCCGTGTATACGACAAAGGCGCGTGGGTGCTGCACATGCTTCGCGGAATAGTCGGCGATGCTGCATTCTTCGACATCCTTCAAACCTACTATGATGACCCGCGCTACAAGTGGGACGATGTTGCGACCGAAGATTTCCGCGATCTCTGCGAAGAAGTAACCGGCATGGATCTGCATCCGTTCTTCCAGGATTGGATCTATGGAACATATTTCCCGAAGTACGCCATGTCGTACACATACGACCAGACTTCGCCGACTTCGTTCCGCGTTTATGTTCATGTTCGCCAATACCAAACAACGAGCCCGACAGTGTTCCGCATGAACAATGTTGATTTCACGGTCAGTAACGGCACCAATCATGATTATGTGGCATCCAATACTCTCCGCGATCAAGACTACGTCTTCGATCTGACCGGGACTTCGTTGCCGCCGACATCAGTCAGCATCGATCGCAACGATTGGATTCTCAAACTTACGATGAATGAATCGTATGCAGTGCATATCATCTATGATCAGCTTGAAGATGGAGATCAGTTCCAGCCTTATGCTGATACGGTGACTGTGCGCGGCGGAACGGCGCCATATTCGTTCAGTATCATCTCGGGGACGCTTCCCGCCGGCCTGACGCTGAACACCACGAACGGCATCATCAGCGGCACACCGGTGGATACTGGTCTTGTGCAGGTCTCAATTCGCGCGACAGGCACTGCGGGTGGTAACGAGACTGAGTTGATTTCGTTCCACATTGCCGCGGCGCCATACTTGTCGGGCGATGCCGACCATTCGGGCGGAGTGAATATCTCCGATGCCGTGTATATCATTAGCTATGTGTTCAACGGTGGTCCTGCTCCGAATCCGATGGCGGCCGGTGATGCCGACTGCAGTGGAATTGTGAACATCTCTGATGCAGTCTACCTGATCAACTACGTATTCGCCGGTGGACCGGCGCAGTGTCAATAATGTAACAACACAATCGTGAATTCATGCAGGGAGTCAGAAGGGGCTCCCGGCTGTTTTTGTGCAATTTGTTACCGTGGTTCGGGTCTGCGCATTGATTGTGCATGAGCGGGTGCGAGAGCGAACCTCGCGTTCCCAGCGCGGGGCGCACTACTTGCCGTGGAATCGGCTGTCTTTAACTGCTTCTCCATCTCAATTCGCATTTGCTCGAGCTTGGCTTCGAACTCCGCGCGCAACTTGGTAACCTCGGCGTTAATGCGCGACTGCGTCTGTTGGTCGATCTCCTCTTGTTCTGGATTACCTGCGTAATCTCCTTTGCCCAGCCAGAAGTAATTTGTTGGGAAGAACATGATCGTCAACTGGGCGTCATTAACAAAGGCGCCGTCAACGAATGCAGCTTTGCCCAACAGATAAAGTGACTGCTGCCCGCCATCGACCGAGAAGTATCCGTGTATCGTTGCGAACTCACGGAAATTGTAGGTCGACCAACCACTGGAGCACCTTCGGAGAAACCCTTGGTCGGCGGGAATAGTGCCTGCGACATTCGACACAGCAAATGTAAACTCCTCGGTTTCACCACTGGTATGCCAGAAGTCGTAACTGCAGGTTCCTATCACAGCCACCCAACCGTCGGTAGGGAAATAGCAACTGCGGGTCAGTACAGTCGTAACCACTCCGTCTGGAAGAGAGACTGATCCGGTCGAGCGTTCTGCGTTGGAAATGCCCGCTTCATTGCGGCATTCGATGTGACTGATCGACCCGGAAGGCAGCATTACCGAAGAATCGCCGCTGTCGCCCAGGTTGAAGATCGCCACGGTCCGATCCGTCGTTGGTCCCCGCTAAGTTGCCGTCCACGACAAAGCCATTGTCCCTGCTCGTCCAATACCGCCGCTGCCGTCGCCGTCGGCCGAGGTAGCCTATAGAGGTCCCGTCGTGAAGAGCTCGGCCGCCTCCGTCAATTCCGCAAGTCAATTGCCACGCCGCTGGTTTGGTTCCCGTAGAGGTAGCGGCCATCGCTGAAGCGAGCCGAGCCGGGATTAGCGAATCGAGGCACGCGCTGCCACGACATCGAGTTTATAGCTTGGCGTCATAGTGCCGATTCCGACCTTCTTGTCAGAATTCTCAAGCCAGACGTTCGCGCCATCAGACCAGCCTCCGCCAAGCGTGCCGTCGGCAATGTCGGCGCGGAATGCGTAGGGCGTACTCACCATCAGATGCAATGGCAAGAGTTGTATCCCGCCGTCAATTGCGATTCCGAGATAGCAGGTCTGACCCTCGAAGGCATTGAGCGGAATTGGGGTGACGGAGCCGAGGATGACGCTAAACAGTCCATTTGTTACCACCACACCACTTTGCGTTTCGGTCCAGACCTGTCCGAGCCCGGCGGCATCAGTATAGATCTTGAATGTCAGCGAATGTTGGCCGTTGAGCGGTAATCCGATGTTGTCAGTCAAGCGCCCCTGATAGCTGATCTTGCCAGGAACTTCCGCATTCAGAGTCCCCGCCGCGATGATTGCCATAAGCAGAAGAAGTGTCGTGAGTCGAGGTCTCATATTGTTCTCCATCCTGAAAGGTTGATAGCCGGGATGCCGGAACCCTGGGCGGATGCGAGATTGGAGAGTGAGACAATCGTCGGAGTGCCTGCAACCCTGCATGTCGAATAATAATTTGCTAAGCTATGAGTATAGACCGTCATAGCGACGGCAAACCGACAAGCAGTAAGGATACTAATAGTATACCAAAACAACTATGATTGTCAATGATAATCAACTTGATAGGAGTGCTACCAGGGCCGTCTAGTGCCAGGCAAGTTGATTTAGAACAATGGATGGAGACCGGGAGTCTGTAGTGACTCCCGGTTTTTTTGTGGTGAGCTCAACCAAGCAAGATTGATCTTTACGGGCATCCGGCACACGGCGAAGCACCGCCGCCAAAAATGTGACCTATCAGATAAACCGCATCAGAAATCGTGATTGTGTTGCTGCAGTCGACATCACCAGCGAGAAGTGGCTGCGGTTGCGGTCCACCACCGAAGATATAGCTGATCAGGTACACGGCGTCCGAGATGGAGACACTGAGCGAACCGTTGGCATCCCCGCAAACATAGGGCGGGTTCACAACCACAACCGTAGCTGCGTATGTGTCGGACTTCTGCGGATTACCTGAGTCGAAACATTTCACCGTAAAGTAATATGTTCCAGCCAGCGCGGGCGACCCAAACAGCTCACCATTGATAAAGTCCATTCCGAACGGGACATCACCACCGAAGAACTGCCAAATGTATGGCGCTACGCCTCCGACTGCTGTGAATTGGTACGCATACTCCTCGCCGCGAACAGCATCAGGTATGTCATAAGCTTGAATGTGAAGTTGTCCATCGCAGGCATCACCGACTCCGTCGTCGTTCTCGTCATATTGATCAATGTTTGCGGCCAACGGGCAATTGTCGCAGGCATCGCCGAAATCGTCGTTGTCGGTGTCAGTCTGCGCCACATTTGCGTCTTCCGGACAATTGTCGGTCGGACATGTCGACGCTGCAAAGCCGGGATTAGCATAGCCGTATCCGTCGGTATCGGTGCATTGGTCGCAAGCATCGCCGATACCATCCCCATCAACATCAGCTTGTTCAAAATTCGGTGTCGAAACGCAATTGTCACAAACATCGCCGCGCTGGTCGCCATCGGTATCGATCTGATCAACGTTCACTACCATTGGGCAGTTGTCGATTGAATTGGCGATCATGTCGCCGTCCATGTCATCATCGCAAGCATCGCCGGTGCCGTCGCCATCAATGTCCTCCTGACAGGCATTGAATGCACTGGGGCAATTGTCGGTAGAATTACCCCAACTGTCGAAGTCAGGGTCGTTTGCAGTAGCAGTGCCGTTGGAAGGAACAACCGCGTCGCACTCCAGCCAGCCGGCCAAGCGTGCGGCGATCCAACAATGCATGCGACCGGACTGTTGCAGCGTGAACTCACTCTGGCAGGCTTCGTTGGCATAGCCCATGTAGTTCTGTGTCATGGTCAGCCCCCAGGGAAGATCCGAGCACTCATCGTTACCGCCGGGCGGACTGCAGCTAAAGTTAATCGGTGTTGGATCAGTGTCAGAGCAGAAGTCTCCGGTAAAATCTCTATCGTTGGCGTCAACTGACTCGTAGCATTCGCCACAGGCCGCGACCTCGGATACGCCATGTTGGGTGTGATACAATCCAAGAACGTGACCGACTTCATGAACCAGTAGCTTGCCGCCGCCATAGAACCAGCTATCGTCCGCCACCACACCGCCGAGTGGACCAAGCGCCGCAGGAAGGAATGCAAACACGCCAGTGCCGCCTTGAGGATTCGTGTTGGTGACGTAAATGTTCAAGTACCTGTCGGTTTGATATGCCAAAGCCGCCTTCATCTGATCTGCTTCACCGCCGAGTAATTGCGCAAGATTTCGAAATTGAGTTGAGTTGTCGATTCGCCATTCCCAAATGAAACGCAAGCGATGTTCTGCAAAGATGTCGTTGAGTGTGGCCATCTGCGCCGTAATGGTTGCCAAGTTTGTTGCAGGATTTGAACCGTCATCGTTGGCGAGGATATGAATGTAGGTGCGAATGATCTGAAACGGTTTGTTAGTAGCCGGAATTGAGGCGTCTCGCACCGATGGTAGGTCGCAATCGCCGTATGTTTGACACGCCCGAGAACTTGCATCGAGAAGCTGCATGTATTCATTTGTCAAGCATGCCGGGAATCTCGCTGTATCTGGCTGGGGAGGGGTTTCCGTTTCGGCAGCATAGCCTTTAAACGGCAAGCCCATAAGCAGCAGTACCAGGAAAAGAAACTGGATTTTCACGTTTGCCTCGCTGTATCTGACAAGAATGAGTAAGTGCTTACATAAAACGATTAACTCAAACTATTACGAATACCGGGGGCGTGCGCCCAATGCTGCTTCGTGATCGGTCGGGAAGAGTTCGCGAACTGCCGACCGGAATTGTCCTCCGGCCGGCAAGTTGCGGGTAGAACGAGGTGTTAATTGATTTCGTGCAGGAATTTCGCCAGTGAGATGTTAACGAATTCGGTCCAGCCAGCAACGAAGTTCTCGCGCTTGAGCGCTTCGACATCAGCAGGGAAGGTGTGCAGTCCGGAATGAGTCAACACCAGCCGCGTTTTGCCGCCCTCATCGAACAGCTCGAAACGCACCAGCGAGTCGCCGCTGTAGCCGTCATATCGCCATGTGTAGGCAATAAGCTTCTTGGGTTTGACTTCCGTGACTTTGCACAGGTGAGACCACTCATGTTTATCGTTGCTGACAACGAATGAAAATTCGTATCCGACTTCGGCTTTGAAACCGGGCAGGTCAAAGTACCACTGCTTCATTTGTTCCGGGTCGGTCAGTGCGCGCCAGACGCGATCGATTGGCGCGTTGTAGGTCTTTTCGATGATGAGATCGCTGGGATTGTTGTTCATCGTTTCTTCCTCTTTGGTTTCTTGTTTGAATCGTCCAAGAATGTTTCGAGCGCATCAAGTTTGGCTGTCCAGAATTTGCGGTGCCGTTCAACCCATTCTGCGACTTCGTTGAGCGGCCCAAGATTAGCCTCGCAGAAACGTTCGCGCCCGCGCTGCTCAATCACGACCAATCCGCACTCGCTCAGAATCTTGATATGCTGCGAAATGGCAGGGCGGCTGACTCTGAAATTCTCCGCAATCGCGTTGAGGTTCAGAGACTTGCGAGCGATCAGGTTGATGATTTCCCGCCGCGTTGGGTCGGCAATCGCTTGATAAACATCACGTCGTGTTTCCATATCCTTACTTTCTGTAAGTACCTACTTACGGATATATACGTAAGGACGTGATTACGTGATGGGATTTTGGGAGAATATTTTGAAGGAATTCAGTTTTGTACCCCAGCCAACGGGGAGTGTTGAAAGTGTCCTAGGCACTGTCATCCTGAGCGCAGCGAAGGATCTGTTCGTGTTGCGTAGCAAAGACTAACAGATTCTTCACTTCGTTCAGAATGACACGGGAGGACTTGTTCATCAGTCCCCACGATGGGGTACAAGTAGCTACATCCTCTTGATGTCCGTGAAACTACCGCTTACTTTCAGTGACACCGTCATAGTTTCCGCAGTCCGGTTGCGCCAGAACCAACCGTGGTTGCCGTCGAAGGCGGCCTCAAGCACGCCCTCGCTGCGCTCCTTTGAGCCTTTTTCATAATTGTGATATTTGATATTGAGGGCCTTGGAATCGGCGTGAGTATCGAAATTCGCACGACCGCCATTGGTCCACCATGAGTAGTTTACGGAATCGCCCTTCGCCATTGTCAGCTTGATCTCTTTGCCTTCATTCGGGGCGAGAGTGATCGACATTTCTTCGCTGCGAAGCGCCGGCTCGGACTCGGCTGTCAAGGTATCTGCCGTTTGTTGGGAATATTGCTCCACAACTTCAGGGACTTCGGATTTAAGCGGTTCTTCGCTGGGAGCTTCAACGGATGACTCATCGGCCAACGATGCTTTAATCTCACCCATCTTGCGCAATCCGACAAAGCTGCCAAATCCGGTAGGGTCGATCCCATACTCGGCAGGAAGCACGACAGTGACCAGGATGAATGTTGCCGCGAGCGCTGCGACAATCGTTGATTTCAGAAGCTGTCCCTTTGTTGGAAGATCTTCAGGTGATGGTTGCTGATTATTGTACATTATGAAATCCTTCGAATTTGTTTAGAGGAAATACCCGGTTAACTGATAGCCCACGAAAATGAATCCGGCTGCCATAAGGGCGACATTTGCATTGTAGGCATGACGCAAAAAGCCGCTGGTGCGACGCCAATAGCTCATCGCAATCAAGATCATGGCCAAACCCATCAACTGCCCAAGCTCGACGCCGACATTGAAAGCAATGAGATTCGGCACCAGCCCATCGGGCGAGACATTGTAGTCGAGAATCTTGGTTGCGAGTCCAAAGCCATGGAACAGGCCAAAGATGAGAGTCGCAATCTTGGTGCTTGGTTGGAATCCAAACCAGCGCTGATATGCCCCCATGTTATCCAGTGCTTTGTAAACAATTGAGAATCCGATGATGGCATCAATCAGGTATGCGTTTACACCGAAATTAAACAACACGCCCGACAGCAGCGTGACTGAATGTCCGACAGCGAACAACGTCACATAGATGCTGATGTCCTTAAGGCGATATAGAAAGAAGATGACACCAAACAGAAACAACAAATGATCATATCCGGTCACCATGTGTTTGGCGCCAAGGTAGATGAACGGCACAATCATTGTGCCGGAACTCTCCTGGATGAAACCCTTGTCGCCTTCGGTAACGCCGTGGGCTACTGCCTCCGGAGCGAACGCGAAAGATGAGATCATCACTGCGAGCAGTACGATCAGATATCCGTGAATAATCGATTTTCGACGATTTTCAGTCACTATTAACCTCAATAGCACGAGTGTTGATTATTGTCAATTAGTAATCCACCGCGCCCGTTCTGAGATCGGTGAATTCGGTTGAGTTGGAGACAGTATGTCTCGCGGACTCAAAGTGTATTACGGAATGGAATCAGTTTTTTTAGGCGGCGGGTGGACCGCGCTGTTTGCTGCAGGTCGAGTGATAGTCGCGAGGCGGTGGAGAATCCCCAATTTGGAAATGAGTCAGGACGCAATCAGATTGAAGAAATGCTGTCGCCCCAAGTATACCAACCTGTGGTTGACTCAAGAGGGTTCTGTGCGCTTGAATCCGAGTCAACTGGCCATGATGTTGGTCGCCGTAGTGATGCTTATGGCTGTCAGTCTGCGATTCGTCGTCGTGATGGTGATCATCGAGGCTTGCAATATCAGTCGATATCGCAATCCCGACGGATTCGACGCTTGAGAGAGCTTCCGCATGTGAATGGTGGGAATGATAGTATGGATAGACTTGGCTAAAGAATGAGATTACGAGTACGAATGACAACTTCCAGAAATGAAGCTGCCGAGGTTTTTGCTGACGTCTCTCCATAAGGGCGAATAAACGCGGTTTTATTGAGATGTCAATAGGGCATATTGTGGGTCAAAAATGGCGATGCTGAGCAAGTTAAAGGCAAATGCTCCGACAAGAGCAGTTTGAATCCAGTCAATTTCCAAATTGGGGAGGCGAGAAGCCGAGGTCGACGGAATTGGGGTCTTAGAGGGTTGATTTTCACTTGAAAAACGCCTCGTCGGGTTGCCATGTTACTAGTTACCGTGAGTTTTTGCTTGGTGTTTGTGAGAAAAGACTCGGTTACTTGATAAAGAGAGATAGACGGCTCTGCGGAAGATTTGAAATCGCAACGACCAAGACGTTGACGTGCAGGATCATGGTTTTTCATTGACAGCTATTACACGGAGCTGGTCCTCCTTCAAAGATAGCATTGATCAGGTGGACCACATCCGAAACACTTATGATTCCTGTGCAGTCGACATCGGCTTGGCTATTTGGGTCGGGGAAAGGGCCGCCTAAGAAAATGTAGTTTACAAGGAAAACGACATCAGAAATCCCCACATCACCGCTGCCATCAGCATCTCCACACAATAGCTGGTAGTATTTCATAGTAAGAAAATCGTCATGCCAGGTGGAACCATCGAGTCTGACGGTCAAACCTGCAGTCACAATCCGGCCAAATCGATCAACGTTGATCAAGTAAGGTTCATATGCATGCTCTAGGTCGCCGTTAAATGACTTGTCCCACACCAAATCACCTTCTGGATTGAATTTAAGCATATAACCACCGTTTGGACTTGCAGTGCCCTCGGGCGGTTGTCCTCGGCACAAGTAGATGTTTCCGTATCCGTCAAAGCTGACATCCGTTTTCGACGAACCATTGGTTTGTCCTATATCGGGATAAGTGCGGCTCCACAAAATCTCCCCTTCAGAAGATAGCTTCGTGACATAGGCATCCCAATAAAACAACGATAGACCACCCAGTGCGCCGCTTATGACTATATCGTCTGTCTCCGAAATTGCCAGTGAATATGGTCGCGGGAGAATGCCAGCACTAGGTGAATTAATAATGTTTGTCCATATTATTTCACCATCCTGGCTGTACTTGAATACAAATGCTTCCAAGTCAGTAAACTGCCAGTATCGGGATTCGCCCAATACGATTAGATCACCGTTTGTGTCCAATGCAACCTCAACAAACCCATCGGCGTCCTTGGCGGGAGAGTTGTACGTTCTGGACCAGAGCTTCTGTCCCGTCGAGTCAAAGGCAACAATCAGAGCATCGCTTGGAGAATCAAATCGTGAACTGTAACCAACCGCATAGCACGTTCCGTTCGGGGCAACCGCAAGGTTCTTTATGTAATCCGCGCCATTGAACTCATTGTAATTTCTTGACCACAGCAGATTGCCGGATATGTCGAATTTCGATAAGACAATATCTGAGTTTCCAGTCGAAATCGCAGTAATACCGGCAATTACAACATTTCCACGGTCATCAACCACCATTGCAGTCGAGTTGTCATTTTGTTCGTTTCCGGCGCCAATTTCATGTCGCCACATCTCTGAGCCAGCTTCGTCATATCTGATGACAAGTATATCACTTGTAACTTGATAGAATCCATAGTCGATGCGTATGTCGCCGCAACTGAATATACTCCCGTCCTTGGCAATAGCGACAAATCTTCCAATATCATCCAAGTGAGGTACAACATCAATCGACCTTGCCCAGAGAGCATCGCCTGAACGGTTGTATTTGAGAGTTGCCCACTTTCGCACTCCTTCAGAATTTTCGCTCATGCCAGTAACGACAATGTCGCCGTTGGCTGCGACAGCCAAAGACGTAGCATAGTCCGAGTGTCGGAGATTCGTTCCGTAGAGACGTACCCAACCTTCGGTTAGAATTTGAGTTTGACCCAGCAAAGCACTTCCGCTTGTAAGCACCATGCAAACAAGCATAACTGCGAATCTGTGCTTCATATCGGTCGACTCTCCTTTTTTGGCGGATGAATGCCGCTATGATTCGGTAGCCTTAAGATATGTCTTTATGTCTATTATGTCAAGAAATCATGACAGGACTACCATGTGTACATTATGCCGATGCTCGACTTGCTCCGCAATTCACGCATGGCACCCAAATTCGGCAAAGCAGTCACTAATGACCTCCAAGGGCACGGACCGTGCTCAACTCCCCCCTAACCCCATAGTTTTTAGGAACTTTGCCATCCCCCCAATTCTATAATTACCATTAGGGCAGGGTGTCAACCGGACAGATAGTTCTTGACAAATGCCGTCCAAAAGCTATCATATCAGACTATTTTGCGTAGTTTGAGAGGAGTTTGTTAGAAGCATGTATGCAATTGTAGAAGCTGGCGGACTGCAGTACCGTGTCGCCACAGGCGATGTTATTCGCGTGCCAATGCACGTTGCCGAACCGGGTGCGTCTTATCAAATAGAGCGCGTCCTGATGGTCGGTGACGGCGAATCGAGCAAGATCGGCCGACCGCTGGTCGACGGCGCCAAAGTTGAAGCGACCGTTCTCGATATGGGCCGTGACAAGAAGGTGTTGGTATTCAAGAAGAAACGCCGCACCAAGTATCGCAAGATGCGCGGACATCGTCAGGACTTTACTGATCTGAAAATCGGAAAAATCATCGTCAGCTAACAGACAGGCACGGATGAGCAAATCGCAAGCAGCGGCGCTATGGATCGTTTCGCTGCTCATCGCGCTCTTCGCATCGACAACGGCGAAGGCGCAAAGCTACGAAGTCGCAAGTGTGGTGGTCGAAGGGAACCGGGCGGTTGAGTCTTCGCTGATCAGTTCCGTCTCCGGCCTTACAACCGGCATGAAGCTTTCCTCGACTGCGGTCCAGGAAGCAATCCGCCGTATCTACGCTTTGGGGCTTTTCTCCGACGTTCAAGCCTCCGGTGAATTCGCCGGCGGCCGGATCAACGTCAAAATCACCGTCATCGAGCATCCTCAAATAGCCGAAATCGACTTCGAAGGCAACAAGTCGATCAAAACCGACAAGCTCAAGGAAAAGCTAACCGTTTTCGAGCGCCAAACTGTCGGTCCAAGCCAGATTTCCAACAGCGTCGACGCCGTACGAAAATTCTATCGCGACGAGGGCTATTATCTTGCCGAAGTCGTTACCGAAACCAAGTCGCTCGACAGCAACAAAATTGCGGTCGTGTTCAAGGTTAAGGAGAACGAAAAGGTCAAGATTCGGGCGATTGAATTTGAGGGGAACCAGGCGTTTTCCGATGGGTCGCTTCGCGGCGAAATGAACGCCAAGCCGAAGAGTTTCCTCCGTTCGGGAGCTTTCAAGCGCGATCAGTTCGACGAAGACAAAGACAAGATAATCGAGTACTACCGCAAACGCGGCTATATTGATGCCGCAATCACATACGACAGCGTCATCGTCGATGCCGACGGCAAGGGGCTGATGCTGAAGCTTCAGGTGAATGAAGGAACCCGCTATCACTACGGCGATGTTACATTCACTGGAAATTCCATCTATAAAACGGAACTGCTCACGGATCAGCTTAAGTTTAAGCGCGGCGATATTTACGACACAGAAAAATTCGAAGAGACAGTCACGAACCTGTATTCTGTTTATCAGGAAGACGGCTACATCCACGTACGGATCATCGACAATGTGCAGACAGTCGATTCCTCGCTCAATATCGAGTTCGAAATTTCTGAAGGCGTGCCGGCGCACATCAACAAGGTTTTTGTCGAGGGCAACTCCAAGACTAAAGAGAAAGTTATCCGCCGCGAACTCTATTCGCGCCCTGGACAGATATTCAAGCGCTCCATGCTGATGCGCTCGCTTCGCAACGTTATGCTTCTGAACTATTTCTCGAATGTCGAGCCGGACGTAAAGAATCTTCCCGACGGCGATATCGATATCGTTTTCAAAGTCTCGGAAAAACCGACTGGACAGGTGCAGGCCGGCGCCGGTTATTCAGGACAAGACAAATTGGTTGGAACGCTCGGTTTGGGAATTCCCAACTTCCGGGGCAATGGCCAGAACGTCAATCTCGATTGGTCGTTTGGGTCGCGCCGCAATTCTATCTCGGTATCTTTCACTGAACCATGGATGTTCGATACACCAACCTCGTTCGGCGTTGATGTGTTCAGCGTCAACCGCGAATTGAGTTTTGGAGCTGAAGAATTCAGCGAAGGCACCCGCGGTATGGGTCTGCGGTTAGGGCGCCGTCTGACTTGGCCCGACGACTATTTCCGTATCACTGGGCGGTACACTTTGGAAGAAGTTCGGTATTTCGACTTTAACGACGCCTATCGCGAAAATAACAAGGACAACCCCAATAGTTTGCTCCAATTCGAAAATGACTGGCTGACAACTTCAGCCGTCGGAGTTTCGATAGTTCGCGATTCGCGTGATCTCTCGCAGTTTGCAACTTCGGGATCTCTAATACAGCTAAGCTCAGAGGCCTCCGGTTGGGTGCTGGGCGGCGATTGGAAGTACCACAAGCACATCTTCGATCTTGCCAAGTATCAGCGCGTCTGGTGGAAATTGGTGTTGGCAGGCAAAGTCCGTGTCGGTGTCATTGATTCTCCGGACGGCGATGACGGTATTCCGTATTCCGAGCGTTTTGCGCCGGGAGGCACCTATCAGGACGGCGTAATCCGCGGATATGAGGACGGCACCGTTGGACCGCGAAACTCGACAAACGGACTTCTGCGCGGACGATCGACCGTGATCTATAATCTCGAATTGCAGATGCCGATCGTTGAACAGCAGATATACGTCCTTGCCTTTGCCGACGCCGGCAATGCCTGGTTATCCGGCAAAGAAATCAAGCCGTTCGATCTGGATAAGACGGATGGTCTCAAAAAATCGGTGGGCGCCGGATTCAGAATTGTCATTCCAGGTTTAGGAACTATTGGATTTGACTTCGGATATGGCTATAATAACCCCGACGGCGCCGGCTGGAAACCTCATTTCCAAATGGGCACCACTTTCTAAAAGCGCATAGAAGTTTATTTTTTTTTGGAGGAAACCATGAATCGTATTTCATTTGTGTTTGCTGTCCTTGCATTCGCAACAATTTCTCTCGTACCCCTTTCGCTTCAGGCACAGGACAAGATCGTCTACATTGACTCGTACCGCATTCGCCTTGAGTACAAAGAATTCCAGGACGCGCAGGCGTTGTTCAATAAAGAAGTCGAGCAGTGGAATATCGAAGTTGAAGCCGGACAAAAAGAAATCGAACAGATGGAAGCCGAGCTTGCCAAGCAGGCGCTGATTCTCTCCGATGCCAAGAAGAAGGAGAAAGAAGCTGAAATCGAAACCAAGAAAGTTGCCTGGCAGAAGCTTGCCAACGACATCTTTGGTCCCGACGGCCGAGCCGAATTGCGCAACGTGGCATTGACCAAACCATTGCTGGACAAGATAAACTCCGTACTCGAACGTGTCGCCCTGATAGAAGGGTATGACATGATTCTCGACAGTGTCAACGGCAACATTGCCTACGCCAAGAAAGAGATGGAGATTACCGACAAGATTCTCGAAGAGCTGGAAAAGACGCAGTAGTATCTGATGTCCGGCAAGTACGCATACATCGACTCGTATCGACTTCGACAAGGATTCTCGAAGTTCATTACCGCACAAAGCGAGTTTGATGAGACAGTTCAACAGTGGAATTCCGAACTGGAGAGCGAGAAGAGCAGTATCGACCGGATGGAAGAGGAACTTGCCGAACAGTCGCTGCTATATTCCGACTCCGAGCAACAAGACAAGGCCAAGACGATTATGGCGCGCAAGATCGCCCTCAAGAACAGGGCAGAGGAATTCTTCGGTCCCAACGGACGCGCCGAAAAGCGCAATCACGAATTGACGCAGCCGTTGTTGGAAGAGATCAACAAGGCGCTGGAAGTTGTCGCCCAGTCCAAAGGTTACGATTTGATTTTGGACAGTATCAACGGCAACATAGCATTCGCCCTGAAGGAAATTGACGTCACTGAACTGGTCCTTCAGGAGCTGGAGAGAGCGAAATAACCAATGAAATTGCGGGCGCTGGCAGAAACGCTGGGCGGCGCCGTTGTCGGCGACGGCGACATCGAGATAACTCGCATCAGCACCCTGGAATCGGCAGGTGCCGGCGATCTCGCTTTTCTCGCAAACTCGCGTTATGAGAGCCAACTGGCGGCGACCAAAGCCGCTGCGGTCATAGTCGACGCGCCGCGCTCCCACCAACTCAATTATCTCATTCATCCCAATCCTTATTTTGCCTTTTGCCAGGCGCTCAAAGTAATCTCACCGGCGCCGGGGCATCGACTTCATCCCGGTATCTCATCTCTCGCCAGCATCGATCCCGATGTCACTTTGGGCGAAAACGCGCATGTCGGAAATTTTGTAGAGATAGCCTCGGGAACCAAAATTGGCGACAACTGCAAAATCATGACAGGAGCGGTCATTGGCCGCAACTGCGAACTGGGCAATAACTGCCTGATCTATCCGAATGTCACCATCTATGACGACACTGTCATCGGCAACAATGTATCGATTCATGCCGGGACGGTCATTGGCTCCGACGGATTCGGATATGCTCAGGACAAGGGGACTCACCACAAGGTCTACCAGATCGGGCGAGTACGCATCGAAGATGATGTCGAGATCGGCGCCAACTGTACAGTCGATCGTGCAGCATTGGGCGAAACCATAATCGGTGCGGGAACCAAGATTGACAATCTCGTGCAGATCGCGCACAATGTCAAAATCGGACGCGGATGCCTGATAGTCTCGCAGGTGGGAATCGCCGGTTCGACGACGATTGGCAACTACGTCGTACTTGCCGGACAGGCGGGAATTGTGGGGCATTTGAACATTCCCGACCGGGTGACTATCGCCGCGCAAGCCGGCGTCTCTGGTACGTTAAAAGAGGGGACAATCTACGCCGGTTCGCCGCAGCGCGAGCTGAAAGAATTCAAGATTCTCGAAGCCCATCTCAGCCGGCTGCCGGAGAAGATGGCAGAACTGAAGCGCCTGAAGGCCGAAGTCGAGGATTTGAAGAAACGACTGCCAGAGTCTTGATTCGGACCGTTCTAACCCATTCAATCACAAAATCTTCGCTCATTTTCATTCCGGCTATTGACTTTGGAACTCTCTTTCGTATAATAAAGGTCACTGTTTTTTTTAGGAGGACGAGGAAATGGCGAAAAGGCAATCATTTGCAGATAAGGCTTCGAAGAAGTCTCACGTCAAGATCTGTCCGGTCTGCTCCACGGCGATGGAACCCATCCGCCTGGTCGACCCAACCTTCACGACCGACAAGAAGTCGTGGAAGTTTAAGGACAAGATCGTCGAGATGTGCAAGTGTAATCAAAAAGACATATTGGGCTAGACGGCTCTTTCAAGGCTTTATCATTGCGTACTTTCGGTTCGGGTTCAACTCCCCAACCTCTAACGGACAGCATTTCAGGGATGAATAACAAGGCCCTTCTGGATGCCGAATTTTTCCCCCACGTAATTCGCCCGGCAAGATATATCGGAAACGAATGGGGAGCGGTGCGTCCGCGCAGCGAGGCTGTTGCGGTGCGCCTGGCTCTTTGTGTGCCCGAGAAGTACGATCGCGCTATGGGCTACGCCGAATTGCATCGCGTGTATGTTGCGCTAAACAGTTCGACAACGATCAGTTGCGAACGTGCCTTCATACCGGACAATGATGCTGCCGCGTTACTGCGTCAGAAAAGTATCCCATTATTTACACTCGAATCATTCACTCCGCTGGGCGACTGCGACTGGATACATTTCTTAATTCCAGATGCGCTGTCATACAACGGCATGCTCTCCGCGCTGAAGCTCGCACACATCCCGCTGCGCGCAAGTGAGCGCAACGCGTCGCATCCAATCATCACGGCGTCGGGGATCAAGAGGTTAAATCCTGAGCCGATTGCCGAATTTCTCGACGCGTTTGTTGTCGGTGATCTGGACGCTGAAGCGGCTTCCATTGCCGCGGTAGTTAGCCAAGGCTCGGTCTATGACCGTCCGACGATGTTGAATCAACTGTCGCAGATTGCCGGCATTTATCTGCCCGCGCTCTCAAGTCAGAACAATCCGGTTCGCGCACGACGCGTGGATTCAGCGCAGAAGCTCCGAAACATCGCTCCGGTTATGGCGTTCGAAGAAGTCGCCAATGACCGCTTGTGTGTGACCTTGCCATCGTCTTTCGATGTGCCGCGTTTGGTTGATGCGATTGTCACAGCACAGCAGGAAACCGGCTATGATGAGATTGCCCTGTCGGCAAATCTCACGATCGGCATTAAGAATTTCGATCAATTCATCAACAGTCTCGGCCAGCGTCTGCGCGACCGTCATGTCGCAATCGTGCTCCCGCCACTGCCGGTGAATCAGCATGCGCTTGATTACGTTCGCGCGGTTACTTATGGCGAAAAGCAGGGACTCCGCTTTGATCTTAAGTCCGGCTCCGAACGTCTCCGCGAGGCGCATGGTCATTTCACAGCCTTCGAACAATTCTATCAGATATTGGCTAATGCTTTCTCCGGTGGATGGAAATCGGTCCGACTTGATTTTCAACTGGGATTGCCGGAAGAAACCGACCGCGACATCAGCGACATGATCGACGTGATCCGCAATTGCGAGAGCGTTCGCCGCGAGTACGGGGACAAGACGCATCTTGTGATTTCTCTGTCGCCATTTGCGCCATTGCCGTTTTCAGAATGGCAGTGGGATGCAGCCATCAATCCCGACGAATACAAACGCCGTTGCGACATGGTCCAGCGCGGCGCTCGTGGGCGCAACATCCAATACAAAATTCGCGAAGCTGAATCCGCCTATCTTCTGTCGTCCCTTTCTCGCGCTGACCGCAGTTTTACGTCCGCGGTGATTGCGATGTCTGAGATAGAAGCTTCAACCGAGAATTTTGGTGAAGACCGCAACTTGGAAAACTGGCGACAGACGTTAACGGCGAGCGGAATCGACATCGAGGAATCAGTCTCAGCCCGGCCGTTGGGTTCGCCACTGCCGTGGGATCATATTGAATATGACACAGCGCGCGAGCAATTACTCCGGTCACGCCAAAACGCTTTTCCGGCATCGGAATCGCGCAAAACGTCAGGTGGATTCAAGCTCGGTGATTTGATCTTGTCCAAGCCGGAACTGGCTGAACAAATTCTCACACCGGTACAGGCAGCTCCGACCGGAAGTTTCGGTCGCAGACCAAAACGGGTTCTCTCAGAACCGGCGCCGATGATAGTTCCTCGCAGTCGCATTCGTCTGCAATGGACCAAGGACGAGTCCGTGCGTTATGTCGGGCATCTCGCAACAATGAGGATGTTTGAACGTGCCATTCGCCGCGCCAACATGCCGGTGGCCTATTCTCAAGGTTATCATCAGCGCCCGAAATTGTCCTTTGGACCGCCACTTTCGCTGGGCTATTCCTCGCGCTGTGAGTTTTTGGACATTCAGCTCGACACACCGTTTCAGGAGTCGATGATTGACCGTCTCAACGAGGTTTTGCCGGAAGGATTTCACGTTCTCTTGGGCAAGCCCGTCTTTGGCAAGGCGGCCTCGGTATCGAGCCTGATCAATCTGGCTTGTTATGAGGTTCAAATTGGTCCAGAAATTGCCATTTCTGACGAAAAAACCTTCGCGGTTCTTGCACAACCGTCGATATTAGTAAGACGAATTAAGAACGAAGAGATAAATGAAATTGACGTGCGTAACTCCATATTAAACATTGAACTTCGCCAAGGTATGGGCGTACACCATTTGTATATGGAATTGGCACTTGGAAATCGGGGGTTCGTCCGTCCTGATGAAATTCTCTCCACCTGTTTCGGCCTCTCGTCACAGGAAATTTTACCTTTGAAAATCTGTCGTACAGCGTTAATGGTATCAACAGGTGGAAGCCGCCTAAGTCCCTTTGAGGTCAGCTCATGAGCGAACTGAATTTGAACCCGCGCGAAGAGGCATATCGTGTCCTCATGATCGCGCGCCGCGATCCCGAATCTCTCCAACACGAGCTGGCGCAGCTCAAGCAGAAGAATTTTCGTGGTCGCTTTGATCTAAACCTCGGAATCTATCTGGTCTCCGGCACGATCAAGATGCAGAAACGTCTGGATCTGATTTTGTCGCAGTACCTGCGCAAGAAATTATCTTCGCATTCGGATTCGCTGATTACGGTCCTGCGGCTGGGCTGTTTCCAGTTGTTGCCGGAATGCAATATCCCGCACTATGCGGCGGTCAATGAGACAGTAAATCTTGCGAAGAAGTACACGCCAGGCGCCGAGGCGATGGTCAATGCCGTGCTCAAAAACATCGCACAGAATATCGAGAAGCTCTCGTTCGACGAATTGCGCGCCGACATGCTGAACTATCTGACGCAGTTCTATTCGTATCCAATCTGGTTCGTGAAAGAGCTGCTCAGCATTTATCCCGAGACTGTCGTCGAGAAATTTCTCCGCAACGGCAACGAAGCTCAACCTTTGCAGGTTCGACTCAACAATGACCCTGAGTTGATCCGCAAGTATCTCGCCAAGTTACAGCAGATCAACATGCGCTTCAAGCAAGGCAAGTTCCTTAAGAACTTTATCCATATCTTGTCCGATACCAACCCGACGCAACTGCCGCAGTTCGATGATGGGGAATACATCATTCAGAATGAGGCTTCCGGTCTGGTGGTCGAACTGCTCAATCCGCTTCCGGGTGATGTTGTGCTTGACCTCTGCGCCGCTCCCGGTGGAAAGACCACCGACATCGCCATGCGAATTGGCAGTGACAGCAAAGTCACCGCAGTCGATATCTCAGAACCGCGCCTCAATCTCTTGCGTGAGAATCTTCAGCGTTTGAAGCTGGAGAATGTCTTGCCAGTCAAAGCTGACGGCGCCAAATTCACCTCCGGCAAGTACAACAAGATACTTGTCGATGCGCCCTGCTCCGGCACCGGCGTATTTCGCAAGTTCCCCGAAGGGCGCTGGATTACCACCGCCGAGGACATTGCCCGCTATTCGGCGATGCAGATTGGCCTGTTGAAAAACGCCGCACCACTGCTTCTGCCTGGTGGTGCAATTGTCTATTCGACCTGCTCGGTACTCAAAGCCGAGAACGAAATGATCATTGAGCAGTTCTTGAAGGAGATGCCTGAATTCCAAGTCATCATTCCTGAAGCCTTCAAGATCAAAGACGTGGTCGGCGAGGACAATTTCATGCGCACTTATCCGGGACTCAAATACCTCGATAACATCTTTGCGGCATACTTGACCCGCAAGTAGGTGGCGGTCAGCGATGCAGCCACTCCGCAACTATGTTCGCCCCGCGTTGCTCTACATCGGCGTGCCGGCTATCGCCTTCCTTACGATATTCATCTTCGTGAACAGTCTCATCATGCCTGTTGTTACCCGCCATGCAGAGGAGTTTCCCTTGCCTGCTTTCGTCGGCAAGACGGAATTCGAAGCTGAAGATTTGTCTGCGAAATTCGACGTTTCGCTCGAAATCGCCGGACGCGAGTTTTCCTCGGACAAACCGGAAGGAATAATCCTCACCCAGGTTCCCGAAGCAGGCACCATGATCAAATCGGGTCGCAGCGTCAAAATCGTCGTATCCGCCGGATTGCGCGTTGCCGAGATTCCCGATGTTTTTGGACTCCCGTTGGCGCAGGCAAATATCGCTCTGCAGAAGTCAGGCTTCGCGGCAGGGGACATCTACTGGGTGCGGGTCGATTCGCTCGCCAAGAATACTGCTATCGAAACGATTCCTTCCAAGGGCACACTTCTGCCGCTTGGCAGCAAGGTCTCGATTGCCGTCAATCAAGGCAACGAAACCGACGTCGTTACGATGCCATCATTATTGGGTCTGCCGCTGGAGAGGGCGCGTGAACGACTCGAAGATCTCGGTCTTGTCCTGGATGAAATCAAGCGCAAAAAGGAAGACCGCTACCTTCCAAACACAGTACTCGAACAGAAACCCGAGCGCAACGAGCAAGTAATGCGCGGCGAAAAGGTCAAACTGACTGTGTCGAAAACGGATTAGTTTCCGCGCTTGCCGTTCGACATCAGGAACGCTATTATCACCCCAATGACAATTGTTGCACCATCGATACTCGCCGCCGATTTTACGCGCTTGGGCGATCAGCTCCGCGATGTCGAAGCCGCCGGCGTCGACTGGCTGCATTGCGATGTCATGGATGGCCACTTCGTGCCGAACCTGAGTTTCGGCCCGTTCATCATCAAACAGGTCAATGGCATCTCCAATCTGCCCCTTGATGTCCACCTCATGATCTCCAACCCCGAGAAGTATGTCGATGCCTACCTCGATGCCGGCGCCGACTATCTCACCGTCCACGGTGAAGTCATCAAACACGACACCGAGATTCTCCAGGAAATCCGCCGCAAAGGCGCCAAAGCCGGTATCTCGCTCAATCCAGACGCCCCGATCGAGGACTATTTCCCGCTCTTTGCACATATCGACTTGTTCCTGGTGATGTCCGTCTATGCCGGATTTGGCGGGCAGAAATTCATCGGCGACGTGCTCAGCAAGGTCCGAACGGCTGTCGAATGGCGCAACAAGCACGGCTACAAATACCTGATCTCCATCGATGGCGGCATCAATTTGGATTCTGCACCGCTCGCCAAGGCGGCAGGCGTAGATGTTTTGGTCGCCGGTACCGCCTTGTTCAAGGCGCCGGATATGGCGTCGTTTGTCAATCATCTCAAGTAGAGCCGCCAAAGTTTTTTTCTTGCCTAATATCGTCAACTCAATCACATTTTAACTGAAAGTCGGATCTCGGCGAGTTTTGAATGCTCTGCGCCGATTCGGCGAATTTACTTCGATTGTTCTCTGCGCCGTTCAGAAATTGTGCGGCGGCTGTGCAGACTGAACCTATACCGGCTGGTCGCGATACTGTGATCGTGTCGTTTGACTCAGACCTCGGAGGGGATAATGGTATTTAATCTGATCGCGCTTCTGGGCGTGTTGGGCTTTGTGTTCATCGGCACAAAGAAGGGATTCCTCAAAGAGCTTATGGCACTGCTGGGGTTGGGCGCTGCGCTGGTGATCTCAACCGGCAAGCTAGATTTCGTCGCCGAAGAGGTCGCGGCCGCAATCGACGCCTCGCCGATTACAATTGCCGTGATCTCGTACATCATTGTGCTCGGTTTGATTTATGCCATTTTCAAAGTCGTTGCCAAAATCCTCGAAAAACTCGTCTCAGTTCAGCAGCTCGGCGAACGCGACAAATGGGGCGGCGCGATTGTCGGCGCCATTCGCGGCTGGCTGATAGTCGGTACCGCGCTGTTCGTGTCAATTCTGCTTCCGTTGCCGCGTACGTACTTCGAGATGATGGACAAATCAATGCTGGCGACCTCTGCCGCAAAGACGATTCAGGTGATTTATGACACTTCCGAGCCGTTGCACAAGACCTGGCCGACCTTTGTCGAAAAAGTCGAAGAAACCCTGATGACCGTCCCCGAAAAGAAAAAAGCTGACACCACCAAACGCAAGGTGCGCAAATCGCCCGAGAAGCAAGCCAAAGAAGCGCTCGCCTTGCAAGACGCCCTTGACCGCGTCTACTATTTCTACGGAGAAGCGGAAGAGTTTTAGCCAGTCCATCCGCCGACCGATACCGAACCCACTGCCACACCTAGATTGGCTGAGGCAGCCTCATTGCTGCGCCTGACAATCATCATACTATTCAGAACGACCGGACAAAGGTGTCGAACGCGCATTCCTGCCGCGGCCCCCGTCCACGATGGCGCGGTGAGAGGTGATTGAGTAACGTGGTGCTCTTTGACCGCGGACTTGGTCCCCGGGCCCCCCAACCGGTGGTCCCCTTGCCGCCGCATTCGGGAAATGTTGGCAGCGACATTCACGTAATCAATCTAGATGAAAGGAGACCTTCGTAACCCACGCCTATCGACACCCCAAATGCAAAACCCGAGTCAGAGGGCTCCGACTCGGGTTTTCCGTTTGAGCAACTTGTCGTTACTACTAACCCGGTAACTCAAGGTCTATAAGGTGGGCTATCGAAAAGAGTTTAGAGGCTGTTTCATTCCTTCTATTCGGTCATCATTTTCAGCGAGGGACTTTTTTACGATCCCTCGCTTATCGGTAATGCAAAACGTCTGAAGTGAATTATCGTTTAACATTACTGTTCGATGACACGGTTTTAACTCACTTCGATGCTATATATTATCAAAAGCCATGCCAAAGTCAGCCCGATCGGCGACACCCCTAAGTCATTGACAAATATAGCCAAAGCAGAATCGCGCTGGAATTCGCAAGGGCACGAAGCAGTTTCTGCGCTGACTCCGAGTGCGCTTTTCAAGTCTAATCCCGTTAAACTGTTACCGGATAATGCTTTATCAGAACGCACGTTCTGCGGGCTGGGCAAATAAAAACGAGTGCTGCTTGTTGACTATTGCGGGGAACACAAGTTGGAGATTTGAATGCTTTTGGCTTGTGTTGTAATCAAGCAAACAACACTCGTTGTTGCACAATCTATGGGTCCCGTTTCCGGGGCATTTTGTACTCAAACCCTATATACCACAGCGGCATTCGTCGCGCAAGCAAAATCTCGAAATCTGTATCTATTGACTCGACATTAATTCTCGCGCCAAAGTATAGGAGGAGTAAATATGTCGATCAAACTTTGGTCCAAAAAGAACAAATCAGCTCTCGCCAAGAAATCTTCACCTGCCGGAGGCAAATCCGCCACAATTCCGCCCGGAATTCGTGCCAAACCTCGTCTCAAATCGCTCAACATTGACTACGACCGCCAGTTGACACTCTATCCATGGGATTCCGGCCACGCCCGCCTCGAACTCTACCGCTACCTGCGCGACAACATCCCGATGCTCAATGCCGTGATCTGGACCTGGGTCAGGCTCTGCTCGGCGCGCTTCGACTACCAAATCAGCGGCGCCGCATCCGAAGCCGACGAACAGGCGGTTCGCGCCATAATGCACCAACTCGACCAACGCATCTACCGCAATGGCCTGCTCAAGCGCGGCGGATTCCGCGAGCTGTTATTGCAGTTCTTCGAATCGCTTTTCACCGATGGCGCAGTCTGTGGCGAATTGCAGTTGTCACCCTCGCAATCAAGCGTCGATCGATTCTTGCTGGCGGATATGCGCAGCATCGTCATCGAACCAAGCGGTGAGGAGCATCAAGTATTCAGGAAATCGAAAACCACCGCACCGCGCTGAATCCAGCCTCGACATTTTACTACGGTCTCGGTGCCCAACCGGGAAGCGTTGCCGGCAAGTCGCTCTTGGCGGCGATACCATTTGTCGCACGCGTCGAGCAAACCCTGGTCAACGACATGTTCCGCTCGATGCGTTCGGCGGGGTACCATCGCATCCACGTCAAAATCACGCCGCCGGAAAAACGCTCGGAGGAATCCGATGCCGACTATGTCACGCGCGCGAACAACTACTTCGACGACACGGTCGAGATGATGCGCGACTTCGGTCCTGACAAAAATCCGGTGACGTGGAATGATGTCGCAATCGAATACATCGGGCCGTCGAACCGCAATTCGTCGGCGACCGCGTGGTATATGAATCACAAGTCGATGATCGAGGATGTCTGCGCTGGAACGCATCTGGCGCCGTTTATGCTCGGCTATGCCTATGGCACGACACACAACTGGGCCGAATTCAAGTATGAATTGGTTCAGCGGCAAGTCGCAACCGTGCAAAACGCCGCAGCCTCGCTGTTGAACTGGATCGCCAATGTCGAATTGGCATTGCACGGCATCAGCGCCGAGGTGCAATTCCGATTCGAAAATCGCGCCCACATCGGTTTGACCGAACGCGCCCAAGCCGAGAAGATACAACTCGAAAACATCATCACCAAGATGACCAACAACCTGATCACCCGCGAGGAAGCCATCAACGAACTTGCGCGCTTGTCGTAGTGCCGTAGGGCAGGTCTCATTGCCGAAATTTCGTGATGCTTGAAGCACGCAACTGAGAGACCTGCCATTACTCCGTGCCATTACTCCTGCCCTACCAACCAATCCACCCCGTCAAAGGCACTCCATGAAACACCAACCAAATCACGCCGCCAACAATCGCTGGCGGCGCTCGGTCAATGACCCGGTACTTTTCTGCCGCGAATTTCTGGAATTCGAACCGCACGAAGGACAGATCCGCTGGCTCCGCAACGCCAACATGCCGCAAAACCTGCTGGTGACCGGCAACCGCTGGGGCAAGTCACAGATACAAGCGGCGAAGTTCATCCATCGGGCAATCTTCCGTATCCGCGAGCGGCGATTCGATCACATCAACCGCTACCGCGCGGTGAACATCTCGATCACGCAGGATCAGGCGAATATCATTTTCAACAAGTGTCTCGCGCTAATTCGCGGCAAGCGGCTTGATCGAACCCCTGGTGAAGAGCATCACCCGCACGCCGTTTCCGACGTTGGTTTTCGGCAACGATGCCGAGATCACGGCACGGACCTCGCAAAACAGGGGAGAGTACATCCTCGGCCACGATTACGATTTCATAAACTTCGACGAGGTCGCATTCGAATTGCATCCAGAGTATTTGGTCGAAGAGATTCTCACCATGCGACTCGCTGATCGATGCGGCACACTCGACTTAGTCTCGACGCCGTGCGGACGAAATTGGTTCTTCAAGAAGTACCGCGAATTGCGCGAGAATCCGCAAACCGGATACACGCAGGTTGGCTCGACATTCGAGAACCCTCACGTCAGCCGCGAGTTTCTCGAATCCAAAATCGACACGATGTCTACCCAGCGAATCGAGCAAAATATCCACGGAATGTTCATAGACTCTGGAAATGAAATTCTAGATGAGGCATCAATTCAGCGCAGCCTGTCGCAGTCAACCGGGCTAAGACCGCGACTGGTGGATCATCGCTACGTCACTGGCTGGGACCTCGCTCGCAAACGCACATTCACCGTCGGAGCAACTCTTGATGTCACTAACAAGCCGTTTCAACTGGTCAAGATCGAACGCTTCCAGCATCGCGAGTGGCCTTATGTCTATGAGACGATTCGCAAACGCAAACGCGAGTACGGCGGCGATACCATAATCGACTCGACAGGATTGGGTGATGTAGTGATTTCGGAACTTGCCGACATCGCGCCGCAGGGGTTCGTGTTTACCACGCGCTCAAAGGCGGACTTGTTGACGAACTTGCAATCGGAATTCGAAGCCGGTCATATTGCGGTGCCGCAGTATGAGACAGGAGCAGGCGAGAGTGACTACTGGAGTCTAATTGATGAATTGCGGGAATTGAATTGGGAAAAAAACGACCATTGCGATGCCGTTATGGCTATCGCATTGGCGCTTTGGGCGGCGAAGTCAGCGACCTCGAAAACTCCGTTTCCGGGTTTTCGATTCGGTGAGGTCTAACTCCGCCGTCTAACGTATCGAGCAAGCCCGAGCAGTCCTGAGCCGAGGAGAATCAACGTTCCCGGTTCTGGTACTGTCGTGGGCGGCAATCCACTATCGGAATTGTCAGCGGTTGATACGTAGTTGTCGCGGTCCCAGTTGTGATCCAGATTCTCCAGATCAGTATTGTTGCCGTTTCCTGTATTGCCGTTATTGACAACCACATTCGATGGCTTGCCGATGCCGACTGCCGCACTATATCCATATGCGTGCGAGTAGCTCAGACAAAGCAGGGCGACGACCACAAGAGCTGCGAGCGAGACCATTTTGAAGATGTTGAAAGCTCTTTCCATAAACAGTTCTCCTTCTTTCAGACTCTTATATTAGCAGTAACCGTGCCATTTTCGCTCTTTCTGCATAAAACATTCCAAGCATTTGAATAGCAACTGATTGCAATTTGGGACAGTCGCTAACAGAACTGGTCACGTCAACTTCGCAGTGCACTCTCTTGCATATTAATTACGGACATACCGACTCCAAAACAGCTCCCCGCACACCACACCCACTCCAAAAATATGTAGTCACTATGTCGAGATTATTTCTCGCGCCAAAGGGTAGGAGACACTCAACGAAACAGGAGGAGGAGTGGAGAATCTTACCGGCCGACTCGACATCACCGCGCTCGGCGAATCTGAAGATGACAAAAACAACATTGTCGCAGAGATCAATCGCGTCATCAAACCCGCGCAACCGGCTACGACTGAGTCCGTTTACATCGGCGTGTTGATGGCGGCATCGAACCAAGTCAATGCACAGGGCGGATGTTTCGCGCGCGAGGAACTTGCACAGCTCGCTGACCTGGTCATCGATGCGCCGGTTCTGATCGGCCACAAGAAAAACGAACTGCCAATTGGCCGCGTGTTCAGAGGCGAAATTGTCGACCGCGCAGGTTCGCCGTGGCTGAGGGCGCTCTTCTACTGGCACCGCAATCAAGCCAACGCCGAAGAGATCAAGACCGGAATCGACTCCGGCATCTACAAAGAATGTTCGCTCGGATTCCTCTATGCCAAACCGGAATGCGGTGTCTGCCGCGGCGACATGCGCCAATGCCGGCACCGTGTTAACGAAGTTGTCCGCCTCGGTGGGCCGCGAAATCAGAGCCTTCTATTACTACAAGCAGATCGAGCGACTGCTCGAAATCTCGCTGGTTTATCGCGGCGCCGTTGCGGGTACTTCGGTTTCGACTCTCTCTGCGAACAGTAATCCAAGCTCTCAATCTGATTGCGGTCACTATGAACTGCGAAGAGAAAACAGTACGTCGGCCTTGCTCACGGTCACGCTGGATGGCGTCACGACACGTCTACGACTTCTCAACTTCGGCAGTACATCTACTCATCACGGGAAGCGATTGATTTGCGAAGATGCAACCTTCATTCACTCGCGCGATCTGCATCTGATCCTCGAACGGGGCAAACTCAAACGCATGGGCAAGGCCGACGGGCAGTTGGAGTTCTTCGGCACATTACTGAGGGGACGGTACCAATTGGAGCGAATGGAAGGAGGAATATGAACCTGAACATTGACGCCTTCACTCGCAAGGAAAACAAGGGGCGCGAAAGCCTGCTGAGATTCCTGCTGGCAGTAGTCGTCACGACTGCCGGTGTGATTACCGCCTATCACGCGACCATCTACGGTCTCAAGGAACAGGTTGCCACCAAAGCCAGCCAGGAGAACGTGACTGCAATCGACAGCCGCCTGATCCGAATCGAAGCCATTCTAACTGACCGCGTCGCAACCAAATCTGAATTGATGGCGGTGCGCGACGAACTCAACCAAAAACTAATCAGCATCGAAGCCAAACTTCAGATGCTTCCCTAAGGAGCTGTTTATGAACCACCCGATTATCGAACAATTACAGAGCTTCGCTCGCCAACTTGCGGAATCAAATCCCGGCGAGGTCAATCTCGCCGAGCTGTGTCGCCATCTCAAAGATGCTTCCGAATTGGTAGAAGGTCTTATCGCCAAAGCGACACTCGCGGACTCACTGCTCCAGCTGTTTCGCGACGACTTGCTTGCGCGTGCCCGTGCTGTCGCCCGCTTGACAGGTACCAGCTCGAAACTGCTCGAGCGATTGATCAGCAGCGAGTCGCTGTCGCTCGAAGAGTTGCTCGCTCTTAAGCGCGATATCGAATCTGCTTTCGATACAGCATTCACGAGCCGCCTCCAGGATGCCGTCAGCGTTCAGACCGATGACAACGACAAACTCGCACAATTCAAAATTGGCTAAGCCATTGAAGCACTCAAACACTCAATCTCAAACTTCCCGAAAGGAACCCCATGGGAATTCGTGACCAGAACCTCGAAGCAGCCGGCGCGCTGTATCTCACCTTCAACATCAACCAAACCGCCGGCGCGGATGACTTGACTGATGCCGATCTCGGCAAAGCCGTGAAACTCGCGGACAACTACGAAGTCACTGCCGGCACCGACGGTGCGCAGATTCTCGGCAAACTCGTCGCGCTCAGTCTGACCGATGCCGACTCCGGCAAGCGCAAAGCCACGGTCCAAGTCGCCGGCGTGATGAAACTCGCGACTGCGGCAACCTATCCGGTCCTCGGCAATCGCATCGTCGGCGCCGCTGATGGCAAGGTAAAGCAAGCACCGGCGCTCGCAGTCAACGATCCGGCCGGCGGCAACATCGCGCGCGGCATCGTTATCGCCGTCAACGGCACTACTGATTGCACACTGATTTTGAACTAACAGGAGAAGCTAATGGAAACTGAAAATCTCACTCAAATACCCAAATCGTTTTGGACACTTTCCGAGATCGAGCCGGACAAGAAAGTGACCGGCGTTGATCTGTCGCGTGCGGCTGCGATCAAGATCTCGCGCGAGACTTATCTCGAAGCGCAGTCGCGCGGCATGAGTTTGACCGAACTGCTCGAGTCGGAGGATTACGATCCGTCGCCGGTCGGTTGCCCGCTCGATGCGTTTGAGCGCCAGCTTGCTGCCGCAGGTATCCGCGTCAACGGCAAATCGCCCGACAGCGTCGAGCTGTTCTTCCGCCAGGCGCCATCGCTTCTGCCGGAGTTCGTGACTCGCGAAATTCGTCGCGGCATGGAGATGCGGCCGATGTTCAATCAACTCACCGCCGCGCAGACTGTGATCGGCGCCAACCGCTACTCGCCTTTGTATATCGCAGTCAGCGCTACCGATCAGCGCCTGGCATTGCGTCCGATTGGCGAAGGCGCTGACATTCCGCAGATCACTGTCGCAGAGCAGTTGAACACCATCACTGTCCCCGACTACGGTGTCGCGCTGAAGACCTCGTACAAGACGCTTCGTCACAAGACTACCGCGCAGTTCAAAGTTCTGTTGTGGTACATCGGATTCCGCCTTCAGTCCGACAAGATTGCATTGCTGGCAGATGTGCTGATCAACGGCGATGGTAACGACAACTCAGCCACCGTGGTCAATACCGATGTCTCCGGCACAATCGACTATGACGATCTCGTCAAATTCTGGTCGGAGTTTTCGCCGTTCGAGTTGAACACTCTGGTCTGCCACAAGACCAAAATGCGTCAACTGCTTACTCTGGCAGAGTTCAAGGATCCGTTGGCAGGATTCAAGTTCCAATCCACCGGCGAGTTGATCTCTCCGCTCGGCGCCAAGCTCGTGCGTTGTGACAACATCGCGACCGATCTGGTAGTCGGCTTCGATTCCCGTTTCGCAGTCGAAGAAGTCATCAGCCAGCCGTTGATGGTCGAATTCGACAAGATCATCGAACAGAAATTCGAAGAGGCCGTCATCTCGGAATCAATTGCATTCGCCAAGGTCGTTCCACAGGCCGCACTGGTGCTCGACGACAACTTCTAAAAGGGGAGTAGCCTCAATCCTGCTGCCTCTGTCTCCGTCCTCGATAGCGCGCAGGACGGAGACTCCCCGCCAGCAATTGAGACCATACACGAAAGGAGAATATGCAATCACTGATCGATAACTCCACCGCTTACTACGGCGGCGGGAACACCGAAGCGCGGCGACAGTTTAAACTGCGTGCAGGTCCTTACAATGGGCGCAAATTGGTCGTCTATCAATCCGACGCTTCTGTCATTAAGTGCCGCTATGCTGATGCGCCCTATGACAACTGGTCGGAACCGCTGACGATCACCGAGAACTCCGCCGACTTTCCTTGCTCCGGCTGTCTTGATGCGGACGGCAATGTCTACGTCGTCTACACTGTTCAAAGTTCGTTGAACCTCGCGATGCGGAAACTGAGTTTCGCTTCCGGTGTTTGGACGGTCGGGAGCGAGTCAGTAATCTACAACGACAAAGCCAACTACTACGGCTCCGTCATCAAAGACTCGACAGGACGCCTGCACGTCTGTTGGGTTTGCATCGATAGCGCAACCGGAGTCCAAACAACGCGACACAAACGCTCGACCAGCGACGGCGCTCTTTGGGGCTCGGGACCGGAAGATCCCGGCACAACGTTGGGTGAAAGCTCATCGGCATCGTTTTGTGTTGCCGTCTACGCAGAGCCATACGTCTACTGTTTCCACACAGAGAACAGCGCAGAGGTAGTTGCCCGGCGTCTCCTCGATGGCGCTTCAATCTGGGAAGATCCTGCCGTGATCTACTCGGGGATATACTTGAATGATCGCCTTGGTGCGGGCGTGTCGGAATCGGGATCGCTGATCGGTGTTGTCTTTGAAGCCAACTTCAAGTTGTGGTACGCCGAGTGCGACGCCACCGGCTGGGGAGGAGCATTCGCGATTGCAGATTTCTCAGCGACCGCGCCGTTGCTGCTGTACAATGGCGAGATTCCCTATGTCTTCTACGGCATCGAAATCGGTTCCAATCAGGTGGAACTCCGCTATCGTCACCGCAGCGGTGTTGGCTTTGCACCGGAGCAATTACTCGCTTCGGAATTCTCGCGGTTTGCAGCTGTGTATCTATATGACTATGACGGCTCGCCGAAGTTCCACAATCGGACGCTGGAATCGGCGAGCACGACAATAGCCGATGTGATCGCCACTGACTCGCATGCGCTGATTGCTGCGGTCGATGACGCGCTCTATGTCGGTTCGGATGAGCCGTTTGCAAGGCTGAGTATCAATCTCGCTATAGCCGGATCAGCCGGTGTGGTAATTTGGGAATACTTTTCCGATTCCGGATGGAAGGAGTTTACGCCCGAGTCAGGCGCCTTTCATTTCGATCAGCTCACCCAACGCCTGCGATTGTGGCAGGACACAGCGAGTGTGCCTATTGATTGGCAGAAGTGCTCTATCGAGTCGCGATTACATTTCTGGCTGCGGGCGCGCGTGACCACAGCTTTCACCACTGCGCCGGTCGGAACACAGATCACACCGTGTACTTCAATCACCTTTCTCAACAACTAACGCGGGGAGTTTATGCCGTTTACCAATTCTGAAATCGTGCGACGACACTTGGTCGAGTCGATTTCCTTGCGAGACAGTTATCGCGATGTCGCAGTCGAGATGTCCGGTCTGGCGACAATTGCGCTGATGCACTCGCAACTGAAAGAGGGAAGCCTTGTCGTCAAAGGCAAGGAACTTGGCGCACCGCACGCAACGCTGGTCACATTGGGCGATTTGCCATGTCCGTTGGGATACACAAATCTGATTCCCGACAGCGTGGTGGTGGCGTCCGACACTTCGCTCGGGCGCATCTATACCGAGCACGTTGATTATCACATCGACTACGTTCAGGGAACGATACAACGGCTGGACGGCGAAATCGCCGCAGGTGCGACAGTTGCCGTGTGGTTCTTTGCCTATCGCGTCTACCAGCGCAACAGCGACTACGCCGTTGACCACATACGCGGTACGATTCGACGAATTACCGGAAGCCAAATCGAAGATGGGCAGACCGTATTTGTCGACTACGAAACGCAGTCGTTGACGCTGGACGAAGCACAGCTCGACAACGCTGTCGCCGAGGCCGATGACCTGCTTTTAAGCCTGATCGACGAATCATATCACGATTCATCCAATCAAGGCTTGGTCACTGCCGAAACCTATCTGGCATTGGCCGTGCTGTGTCGCGTCAAAGCGATGTCTGCACTGCAGCAGCCGGGCGGAACCTCAACCGCCAATCACTGGCAGGAACTGGGGGCAAACTACTTTGCCGATGGACTCAAGATCGCACACCGTTTCGCTCCAGTGCGAGGACAGCTCAGTTCGCCGGTACGCGTAACGGGAGGTGATTCCCGATGAATCCGACCCTGACCTACTTGCTGGCGCGCAAAATGTGGCTGGTGCCGGGAGTTGTTGTGTGGGGCGAGATGGCGAATTTCGAGCCGGAGTTTGTCATCACCGAAAGCGACGGCGCCACGAAGCACATTCTGCATGGCCGATTCCTGCTCGGCGGTTCGGTGCAGAGTATCAACTTTGCCGACCTGACGGATCACCGTGGAAACAAACTGCCACCGTCAATTAACAACGCCTGCATAGTAACCATTCCTCACAGCCCCATCGGCGTTGTTGCGACGAGCGATCCGTCTCATGAATCTTTCCGGTTGGCGCGAATGGTGCCATCGTCTCAATCCGTAACGGTTGATCTGCTGATTGTCGAGATGGGATGAGCCAATGATGGATGGATTGATGATGGCGAAATGTCCTTCCTGCGGGAAAATGTACTTCGTCCTGAAGAACACTGTTCCGCGTTGTTGCCCGTTCTGCGAAAGCGTAAGCGAAGTCGCAGTCGGTACCGCGTTAGAGGCAAACCTCGAGTTGGAGCAGCATGAGCAAACTTGATGATTTGGACAAGCAACGAAAGGGGAATGCAAACGACTTGGAGATTCTTGAAGAGATTCAAGCCAAGATCGTCGAGGAACTGCGCAACAAGGAGATCAATCCGCGCGTCGGCGATCTGCTCAAGGCGCTGGAACTGAAGATGAAACTCAAACTGTCACAAGACGACAAGGAGAAGATTTGGGAACTACTCAATCAACTGCGCGACGAAGAGCTAAACTCGGACGAAGACTCCGATTCCTCATCGTAGTTAACGCATTGTTTGCTGCGACATCAGTCTGTTGCTTTGGCGACAACATCCGAGCGGCGATTGTGGTCGAGGATATCGGCAACAAAGGCATCGACACTCTGCTGGCGAATGCGCTTACGCACGACCTCGGATATGATGTCTCTTGGATAACGCCTGACACTGTCGCGGGACGCAATGGGGCATATTTCGACACCGCGTTTGGTGTCGTGATTTGGTGCGGAAACGAGGTTGCTTCGCCTTCGCCGAACAGTGTTGCCGACACAATCGCCAATTCGCGTGTCGGCTTTGTGAGCCTGCAGAGTGAAACCTGGGACGAGATCAATCTCGGTGTCAACTCTAACGGTACGAATGGCCGCACGGTTGAAGCATCCGGCTTTGTCCGCGTTATCAACCGCGATCATTGGATTACGCGCGTACTGCAGGATTCGCTCTTTCTTTGGACCGCGACCTCGCTCGGTATCTACGGTCTGGCATTTCCCGACACAGGCCACGATATCGCACCGCTAATCATCGACAAGGATGATGCCGACGATACGTCGCATGTACATCTTTGTGCCGCCGACTCAGGGCAGAGAATCATCAACACCGGCGACGGACGAAACACCGCCAAAGGCCGCCGCGTCTTTCTTGGATTGTTCTCGGTGACTTCGACGCCGCGCGATTCGTGCCAGTTCTTTACGATCTTCAACCGGGCAGTAGCCTGGGCGGCAGGTGACACGGCAAATGCGTACGTCAATCGCAATGCGTGCTTCAGCGGCAAGGTCGAGATCGAAGATGCCTGGGCTGAATCATCCTCCGGAATTGACTCGCTTGAAAGCTACGGCGGATGGGGAAGTCTTTATACCGGTCACGATTACGACAACAAAGTCGCATTCATGAAGATCAACAATGATGCGTTGTATAGAAAGTTGCCAAGCGGAAGCGCCAATGTCGAACGATTTGCCATTCGCACCAAGCTGTACAATGTCGCTAACGGCGCGGAAGATTCGCTCTGGGAGTCGACCAATGGAATCAAGTTGCTCAAACTCAAGTGGGTTTGCGGCAATGCAACCGGGCAGTCGAACACGAACTATGTCAATTGGGTGTATCGCTACATTGCTGACGCCGACACGTTCCGCTGGAATATCGGCGGTGCATTCGGCGCGAATAGCGATGTCGTCGATACGGTGCTTGACTCGATCAGGCAGAATCGTGGAAACGCTGTAGCCGGGGCATTTATCACCTGGACGATTCCACCGTTGTTTGCGAATCGAATCGTATCCGACACGACTGCCAATCACGGTTGGGTCTGGCATAACTACTGGAACAACCAGATTGGGCAGATCAACGACGCGGAAATCATCTATCACTCATCTGAAGCCAACGCTGTCAACGACCGACCATTGATCGTTATCAGACTCACGCAGAGTAGCATCTTCGCAAACCGCAGACGCGCTGCAGTCATCGGCGGCGGGTTGATTGGAGGAATACGATGAAGAAACTAATCTTGTTCTTACTTATAGCCTTAAGCACGGCGCAAGCGCAAATTGTGATCACGCCCGCTGTTGCGGGCAACGGCGACTCCGATTCGATAGTCGTCTCGTTTTGCACGTTTGATACAACGATGTATCCAGTAATTGCCGATGCCGACAGCATCATTGCATTGCGCTTCGGTCCCGACGCTGTGTTGATTGACTCGCTCACGCAATCATCTCCGGCGATGTTTCATCCGCGCCATGGCTGGTACGAAATACACTATCGCGCTTCGGACGGCGCAGGCCGGCTTGGAATCTATCACGTTTATGTGCGTGTCAAGATTGGCGGGGCTTGGCGCGGCGCCGCGACGGGGAGTTATCAGGTAATCGGAGATGATGTCGGCGACTACTTCGCAGACATTGCAAACGCAGTATCATCGTCGGGTTCGGGCGCTTATGCCTGCACGCTCTATGTGTATGACTCCGGTTCGTCCTCGGCAGTGGCGGGTGCGTTTGTTCGCCTTTTGAACTCCGACCAAAGTGCGGTTGCGGCGATGGGAAATAGCGATCCGAACGGGCGTTTGGTATTCTCGCTTGATGACCACGAATATGCCGCATATGTCAATCAAAACGGGTACAGTCAGGCAGTTGTGCCGACGCTGGTGGATTTCAATCCCGGCGGCGCGAATGACACGATTTGGCTGACGCGTTTCGATCCGGGCCAAACGCCGACTGCGAATCTCTGCCGCGTTTATGGCTATGTGCAATCACTTGATGGCAGGGGCATTGACGGTGTGATCGTGACGGCGCGGATTCAGAAATCGCCGCTATTGTTCGACGGAGTAATCATCTCACCGTTTGCGCTAACAACGACGACCGATTCCAGCGGTTACTGGTATCTCGACCTGATTCCCAGCGGTGCGCTCGACCCCGACGACACAAAGTATGATGTGACTCTGCACTATCCTTCCGGCACGATATTGCGCAAGCAACTGCCTATACCGAATGAGGCGAGCTTCTGGATGCGATGGTAGGAATGAGGTATGCTGTTGGTATCGTATCAGCGGCGCTTTTTCAAGTAGAGTAGAAATGAAATCGGCACCATGGCAACCGCTAACCAAAGTAGCACTTTTTGCAGAATCACGAATGGTGTTAGGTAGCTGATTACCAATACGACCCAGGTTAGTGCTGTGAATTTGCCGAAGAGGTTGGAGGTTGGGATTTCAGTAGTCTTTGACAATGTTGCCAGACTGCCGATGAGCAATAGCAGGTCGCGTACAATGATAATCGCCGCCGCCCACCAAGGGAAATCGCGATAAACGGCCAATGCTACGACCAATGCAGCAACGCCGATCTTGTCCGCCAATGGGTCGAGAATCTTGCCGAGTTCAGAGATTTGATTCAACTTGCGGGCGAAGTAGCCATCGAGCACGTCGGTAGCGATTGCGACGCCCAACAGCGCCAGCGCGAAGTTGTCTTTGCCGTACGCGATGCAAATCACCGGCAACGGCAGGAAAAACAGCCGGAACAACGTCAAAAGATTCGGGACGAATAGCAGTTCGCGCAGGTTAAATCTGACCATGAGACATTATTATTCGCAGAAGCAAGATAGTCAAGATAAAGGGAAATTGCGGATTTAGAAGGTTTCTGCCACCAATGGGCTTTGTGCGCGGCGGCCGACCACGCCCGCCGCGACCTAAAGCGCCCGACGTGGACGGCGGGCGTTCACAATCAAGTGCTTTAGCAATCTTTCTGGTGAGAGAGACGACTGCTGCGTGGCAGAGCAATCCAGCTACTGCTGTTGGCGCTTTTTGCCTTTGGCAGGCTTTTTCTTGCGGACAGTTTTGCGCGGTTTAACCGTTCCGCCGGCGACCCGGCGCGCTGTACTGCGGCGCGGCGGTTTGTTTTCTTTGGCGCGACGGCGCATTTCCAGCATAACCAGATCCTGCAGGGTCGCGGCAGATGGATCGTAATCCATCAGTGCGATCTCGAATAGTTGATCGGTACGGTCGATGAAAATGAACTCCATCTGGTCGCGCAATTCGCGGGTAATGTCCTTGATGTCTTTGCGGTTTTGCGACGGCAGGACCATTTTGAAGATACCCGCGCGATGTGCTGCGGCAACCTTCTCGCGGATACCCGACACCGGCAGAACCTTGCCGCGCAGGCTGACCTCGCCGGTCATGGCGATATCGTTGCGAATCGGGCGGTCGCTCAAGACCGACGCAATTACCAGTGAAATCGTCACTCCCGCCGAGGGACCGTCTTTGGGGATGGCGCCTTGCGGGAAGTGAACGTGAATATCGTAGTTGGAAAAGTCGTCGTGCGGAATAGCCAGCATCTCCGCTTTGGAGCGCACGAAACTATGCGCCGCCTGAACGGATTCGCGCATCACCTCACCGAGCGAGCCGGTGCAAGCGACATTGCCGGAGCCGCGCATTTTCAAGCCCTCAATCATCATAATATCGCCGCCGGAACCGGTCCAGGCGACACCAGCCGCCACGCCGATTTCGGGATGGCTTTCTGCAGTTTCCGGGATGTACACAGGTGTTCCGAAGTATTGCTCAAGATTATCCTCGGAGATCACCCATTTGACCTTCTTCTCGGAAGTAGCCTTGGCTTTGGAGAATTTCCGGCAAACGGTTTCGAGCCGCTGTTTGACCTGACTGAGGCCGGCTTCCATCGTGTAGTTACGAATGACGGTCTTGATCGCGCCGGTCGTGAACACGAGTTCAGATTTGTTGATACCGTTCGAAGCGAGCAACGAAGGAATCAGATGGCGTTCGGCAATGGTAACTTTTTCGCGGTCGACATAGCCGGAGAACTCGATTACGTCCATCCGTTCGAGCAAAGGCTCGGCGAGCATTTCGGTGCCGCGCACGCTGAACATGAAGATCACGCGTGACAGGTCGATCGGCAGGGCGAGATAGTCGTCGATGTATTTGCGATTTTGGCGGGCGTCGATGACGTCAAGAAATGCGAGTGCAATCGAGACGCGCGACTCGTCATAGGAAAGCTTGTCGAGGTCTTCAATCAAAAAGACCGGATCGACGCAGTTGGTTTCGATCAATGCACGAATGATCTTGCCGGGCATGGCTCCTTCGAGAGTGTGTGGTTCGCCGCGCAATTCGGCGGTGGAACTGAATCCGGCCACGCTGAATCGGATCAACTTGCGATGCAGTGCCGTCGCGACTGCGGATGCGAGCGATGCTTTGCCCGTGCCCGCCGGACCGGTCAGACAAATGACAGGCGCGGAGACGTTATTGGTCAACTGGCGCGTTGCCAGGTATTCGGTAATGCGGTCTTTGATATCTTTCGCGCCGTAGAAATTGCTGTCGATGATCTTCTCGACCTGTGCCAAATTGGTTTCATCGGTCGAGGTCTTGCCCCACGGTACCGCCATCAGCCAATCGAGATAGCGTTTGATCGAGCCAAACTCAGCCGAAGCAGGGGAGAGCATCTTGAGGCGCTCGGTTTCCAGGAACAACTGCTCACGGACCTCAATCGGGAGGTCATGAATCATATTGATGCGGCGGCGATAGGTCGAGGCGACGTTGTCGTCATCGTAGTCCTCGCCGAGCTCGCGTTTGATTTCTTTCAGTTTGGCGCGCAGGAAGAATTCGCGCTGGGATTTGTTGATCGAGTCTTCGACCTTAACCTTGAGTTCATCCTCCAGCTCGATGCGCTGGCATTCCTCGCTGAGCAAATCCAAAAGATGGAAGATGCGCTCTTTGAGCGAGACCGCCGACAAAAGCGAACGCTTCTCGCTGAACGGGAAGTGCAGATGATGCGAAACGACATCAACGAAACGGTCGATGTCGGTACGGTTAGCTTTGAAAATCTCGTAGACTTCGGGCGAATAATGCGTGTCGGTCGTCAAAACGCGAACGGCATAGGAGAACACCTTTTCAAGTGCGCGCTCCAACGAATCGATATCCTGCTCCGGCGGGAGTTCGATGAAGTCGCCGACGAGATACGGTTCGGTGCCGGTCAATCGTTCGAGTCTGATGCGGCGAACGGCCTCAAAGGTCACACTGCAAGTGCTGTCGCGCGAGGTTTGAGTCACAAGCGGACGAGCGAGCACGCCGATGCCTTCCAGATCGCCGGCAGCGGTGATTTCGCCGCGGCCATCGCGCACCGGTATCATGACAATCGGCTGTTGTGAATCGCGCAGTTCGCGAAGCAGCAGCAGATTGCGCGGCAAGCTAATCTGAATGGTCTCGACGCAGCCGGGGAAAATAATCGTCGAACGCAATGGGATGATGGGTAGCTGGCGGTTAGTTCCGCTCATGGAATGGCTGAACTCCTATTCTCCCGCGGGGTACAGCCTACCCGGCAGGCGACGATTAGTCGATTCGTCCGTGAATGTCACCGCCATTGGTACCGCAGACGGGAACGATTTCTTTGTACAATTATCGGACAATCGGGGTAATCCCTGTTGTGGTTATTTTGGCTGATTTTAGCATGTTTCAATTTGAAGCAAGGCAATGGGTTGGGCAAGTTTGTGAAAGTGATAGTTTGCGATAGGTCCTCACCGTTGGTCCCTCTCTCCCGCAAGGCGGGACCTAATCGGCCGTCGGGAGAGGGGAAAGTTGTAGGGCAGGTCTCGTTGCCGAAACGGCGTGATCATTTGAAGAGGCGTGCTGAGAGACCTGCCAGTGTTTGCTGTGTTCGCCACAAAGATTGGCAGGTCTCCAATGAGATGCTTCTAATTCCGGTGAGCTTCCGGTAAGGACGCCCTCACCCTAATTCCTCTCCCCGGCCCCCTTGTAGGGCAGGTCTCGTTGCCGAAACGGCGTGTCATTTGAAGAGGCGTGCTGAGAGACCTGCCAGTGGTTGCCGCTTTCGTCACAGAAATTGGCAGGTCTCCAGTGAAGTGCTTCTAACGGCAAGAGCACCGCTGCCTACAATTAGACGGCTGGTCAAGACTGGCAGGTCTCCAATGAGATGCTCCTGATTCCGGTGAGCTTCCGGTAAGGAGACCTGGTCTACGAAACGCCCTCACCCTTAATCCCTCTCTCCCGCAAAGCGGGACCTAGTCGGCCATCGGGAGAGGGGAAATGGGGTCTCCCGTGATTTGGTGACGCCATTGTTTGCCGCCTCTTCCCTAACTCACCGTCGCGTTGGAGAGGCGCTTGGTGAGTTCCGCCAGTTCGAAGTCGGAATAAGCCTCCATCGATTCGACATCGATTTTGATTTGCTCCGGCTTGAGATTGAGACGATAGAATCCCGACTTGTTGTTTTCGATCATGTTCTCAAGTCCCGTCGCGAAACGCTTGAGTTCCTGTTTGACCCGATAGATGTTCTTCGCCTGGTTGAATCCCGGTTCAATCTCTTCCTTGCTCATCCAGCCCTCCGGCTTGAGGAATCGCGCCGCCCCGAGCTTGTAGAGATAGTTGAAGCTCTTCGGTGTCAAATCGATTTCCGCCTCGTTGAAGCAGATCCGCACGCGCTCGCCTTTGAGCAGGCCGCGCAGTTTCAATAATGGCATGGTTTCCTCCTCGCTGTTCAGTTCAGCGCTATTTCTCTTTCGTAGTTCTCCAAATTTCGTAATCAGATATTCGGCGGCGGCATCGCCAACCAGCGCCGCCAGCTTGGCCCGCTTTTCGTTTGTGAAGTGTCCCGTTGTCACGAAGCCGGCATTGAACAACCGCCACACCAAGTCGCGATTTTCGGCGTCGAATCCGGCGGCATCGAAAATCGATCCGGGCAGATCGAATCCTCTGCCGGTGACGTGCGCCAATGTCCGCAACTGCGCGATCTGCCCCTTCGGTTGATGAAGCAACTCCGCCAGTTCGGCGAGCGAATCAACCAACCACGCCGCGGTCTCCGACATTTGCAGCATCGCACCGCAATGCGTCTTGAAGCGCAATTCCAGATCGGCTGTTTCGATTGAGGTCGGCCATTCGCAGAGCAGGAACGCGGTCTTCAATCCCAGCAACTCGCGATCGGTCAAGAGGTATTCGTCATCGACAAGTCGCATCAGCCACGGCGCGGTCTGCGAATGTTCATTGAGATATCGTGACAAGCGGATGCGATACGATTTGCCGTAGTCGTCAGAGGCATCGAGATAGATGCCCGTCAATTCGAAAGTCGGGAAGCATCGCGACGGAATAGAGCCAGCTCAAGCGGTCACTGCCATTGTATTCGCGCAACATCGTGCTGCCAGTCGAGACAGCGAGGCCGAACCGATACCGCGCAGGCTCGCGAGCTGTCCCATCGGCGAGGCGGAGATTTCATCCTTCTTGACGAAGACCATCCGCTGTGACTTCAATCGCTCGACCGAATCGGTTATCCAGTCTTCATCGACAGCGCCTTCGACTGCGGCAAAGAACGTTGATTGCAATGTCGGAACGATCTCCGACACCTTGTTGACAACCCGCGCCGAAACCAGATCGAGTATGACATCCGCCATCGCCAACGACTGCAGGGAAGACCCCACGCTGTCGGCACAGCCTTCGACATAGAGTTTCCACAAGGTTTCGGCCTCGATATCCGAATTGGCGATCAGCACCGAGCGGCCAAACTGCGCGCCGCGGCCATAACGTCCGGCGCGTCCCGACATCGCCTCGTATTCGCTCCAGCCCAGCGGCGCGACGACGGCGCGCTGTCCGTGCCGTCCCGGTTGATATTTGTAGCAGTCGATAAACACCGTCTGCGCGGGAAGATTCACACCCATCGCGAGTGTCGTGGTCGAGACCAGCACCTTGATTTCGCCATTCAAGTAGCCGCGTTCAAGAGTCCGGCGTTGGCGATGCGAGAGGTCGGCGTGATGAAACGCCACGCCGGACTGCAAGGTTTCCGCCAAACGCCGACCAAGAATTGTCGTCGTTTCGCGCTGAAGATGTTCGATAGTCAGTTGCGCTTCGGGCCAGAAATTCCGCTCCGACAATCGCGATGCCAGAATCTCGCAAGCGCGTTTGGCTTTGAGGAAGACCAGCACCTGCTCGCCGTTGTTGACCAGCGTTTCGATATTGGTGAGGAGTAATTCTTCGGGATCGTCGGAATTGCAGTCGGACAACGCTTCCTCGCCGGTGGTGTGGCCATCGGCGCAACGATAACGATAGCGCCCCTGATACAACACCCCGTGGCGCAATTCGACCGGGCGGAAATGATCGACTAAAAGCCGGCACCCCAGCCACGCCGCCAATTCGTCGGCATTGTCGAGCACCGCCGAGAGTGCGACGATCTGCGGATGGTATTGCGACTGCTGCGTCTTGAGGATGGCGAGTTCCAGCGTCGCGCCGCGTTCGCAATCGCCGATCATCTGGACTTCGTCGATGACAATGAGACCGACGGAGGCGAGCAGATCGAGATTGCGAATCAGCAGTTGATTGAATTTTTCGTAGACCAAAATTCCGAGATCGAATTTGCCGTTTTCGAGATCGTGTTCGAATTCGCGGTGGTCGCCGGTTGCGATCACGACGCGGATGCCGAGCTTCCGGTAGCGATTGGCGAACTCGCGGTAGCGCTCTTCGGCAATCGATTTCAGCGGCACCAGAAATAGCGCCTTGCGCCGGTTGAAAATCGCCGCCGTCGCAGCCAGTTCGCCGCAGAAGGTTTTTCCCGAAGAGGTCGGCGCGCAGACCAGCACGTTTTCGCCGGCGAGGATACGATTCTCGATGACCGCCTTGCGTTGCAAGGGAAGTAGTTCCTCGCCCAGGCGTTCGCGCCAACTGGCGACGACGATTTCCGGGAGTCCGTATGATTTCAGATGTTCCATTTGCATTAAGTTCATTGTTTAGCTCCC